>NZ_JCAPET010000046.1:0-36333 GCF_059735245.1 Gorillibacterium sp. sgz306347 | reverse complement strand
TTTTGGATATTCCTACTGCCTTACACAAACTTCTTGACGCTACCGTGGTTTAATATGGACATAGTTATTTAATAAAAGGGGCAGTATTTGAAACTCAAAGAAAGTATAAAAAAGCCCACAAATGTATCGAAAAATATAAAGATTTGCGATGGTTCCCGAACTTAACCGAAAAAGGCCTTGAAGAAGTTACAAAATTTTCATTGTTTGCTCAAGCAAATGAATGGAACCTAAACCTATTGCAAGGCGATTTTTCCTTGTTATCCGACTATGCTGCCTTTCTGGATCAACATCCTACAGAAGTTTTGGCCAGCTTAATCATTATTGTAGAATCTGCCAACCATTATCATTACAACATAGACTCGATCTTGGATCGTTTTGCTGTGTACATTGAAAAATGGCGAAAAGAAATGCAAGAGGATGGAATTTATCCCCCTCATATAACTTTTCATAAATTCGGTAACTTCTTTTATAATTTGGCGCTATATAAATTTTCGTACGGTGAAGTTAAAAAAGGTGTGGACTATTTGCAGCACACTTTACTTATGGCAAAAATTGCAGGTAATAACGTTCTCTTTGCTGAGCTAGCTACAAAATGTAATACACTGTTACAAGCCTATGTGTAAGTAGACCCCTTGCCGGAAACATGTAAGTCCTGCTTTTCTTTTAGAACATACAAAATAAAAAAGGAAATACAGTCAAAAATTCAGAATGGTTTTCTTCTATGAAAGGAGGCTTTTCCATTGCTCGCGCAAGTACCGACACAGAATGAAAAAAGTCTAGCGGATCTTATTCTTGATGAAATCATCGGACAAGGCTATACATTAAGCAGCTTCGCCAAAGCGGCTATGATCAACCGAGGGTTGCTGAGTGTAACATTGGATAAGTTTCCGCCCAAATCTATGTCCATAAACCTTCTTGACAAGATAACGAGTGCATTAAACAAACCAGTGGGCTGGTTGTATGAAAGCTATGCCGACGGATGTTTTATTGAAGGAAAAGCAAATTGGAAGAAAATTCGGGCGTTCCTATTTCGTTGTATCGCGCTGGACAAGCTTGAGTTTGTGGGACCTGTCTTGCATCGAGTTATGGAAGAACCCAAGTATTTGCAAATGGTTTTTCAGGCAGGAGAGGAATTATTTGAAAGCAAGCAACTGCGACCTTCTATTCCATTCTTTGAATGCGTTATTAATAATGAGATTAAGCAACACTCCGAGCGTATGGCTATAAGTCAATACAAGTTGTTCCGCGCCCGGTTAAGCGACAACTTTGAGACAAATAAAGAAGCAGCTTTGCAGTTCCTCCCCTACCGTAACCGACTGCCCGAGCATTATCAACTTGACGGTCTTTTACAGTTAGCAAATCTATTTTGCTCACTACAGAATTGGCATCAAACAGATGCAATGGCTCAAGAAATGCTGACCGTTACCAAAGCAATTTAAGGGAACATATGAAACGAAAGAGGAAATCTTTTCAGTTTACAAAACCAGAAAGACACCTTGTTGTTTATTATGGTCAAAGCTTTCTCTTAAGAGGAGGGATTTTGGAGCTTCAAGGTAAATATGAAGAGTCCTTACCTTATATAACGGAGTATAAAGACTTGAGTTGGTTTCCTGATTTAGATGAAGAGGGTTGGAAAGAAGTAAGCAAATTTCGGCTTTATTCAAACGCGAATGAATTTAGTGCGCAAGTATTGTTGGGAAACTTCGAATATTTGCCTGACTATGTGGAGTTGATGAGTAAAAACCCACATGAAGTGTTAGATGGATTAAATTCAATCGTTAAGGCAGCAATTCTACATGAGAAGGATATAGACCCTATCTTAGAGCAATTTCACACTCATATCATGAAGATGAAGATTGGGTGTATAGACGAAAGTATGTATCCTCGACAATTCGTCCTGGATCATATGGGGAATTTATTTTTCAAACTCGCGGTATATTATTTTTCCCACAAAAGAACAGAACAAGGAACCGACTATCTCCTCCATACGCTGCGAGTGGCCAATTTATCAAATAACAACAGCCTGATTTCCGAATGGGCTGTACAATGCAGTTCGCTTTTGCAATCCGTAAACAGAAATGCGCACATATAAGAATACAAAAACCTGTAAAGAGCATTTGTCAGCTATTATTTTTCATAGGTGGAGATACTAGTCTATGAATAAAAGACATATTAGAGACAAAAAAGGATTAACAGCATTGGCCGTTTCTTTTGTCTTGTTAGCATTGGCGTTATCGATATACTATTTAACGAACCATACTTTGGCATCTAAAACTGAAAGCTCTAATTCCTTAAACTCTAGGCTTTTAGCAAACAATCAAAGGGATTACCTCTAGTCCACTAACTCTATGCGAAACGAATTCAGGCAGGAGAGGAATTGTAGGTAACGTTGGAGATACAAAAACACCTGCAAAGTAACGGCAGGTGTTTAGGGAAAACATGCACTTTGCTTTATTGAACCTTAAATGAAGATTTAATCGTTTCGGTATCTTTTGCCATAGTTAGATACTCTTTCTTTTTCGTCTCATCGTCGGTTGAATATTGCACATCTGTTGGGGTACTGAAAACAAAAACGTGATCGTCGTTCTCCCCTATTTTCGTTAACCGAAGGGTTTTAGCTTGCTCCTCCCCGTTTTGCTCCCAATCGACTTTATTCCAAACTCGGATAAGAAATACGACTCCGCCCATAGATTGGTTTGCTTGATCGACAAAAAGGATATTGCCGTCCGTTTCATTTATGGTGTATTTTCCTTCCCATGACTTGGGTAGTTCTACTGTAAAGTGATGTTCCTTATTTTCATATACTATTGCCTCATTTCTATTGCCATTACTGCACCCAACCATTACATACATAACAGAGACAATTAACATTACGAAACCCATTAACCTTATCATTATATCCCTCCTGCTTTTTTCTGTTTCATACTCTGTCTGAAGACCCAATTAACTCAGTGCAGATCTATAGTGAAAGCAAATTATGCTCATCATCAGGCTCCTGTAAGTTTTATGATTATCTTTTATATTCTAAGACGGTTAGGATGCTTGCATCCTAACCGTCTTAGTTAAAAGTTCCGTTTAATATTTGAAGTTTCAAAAATTCGTACTCATTCGAAGAAAAATCCGCAAATGATGCCTTCATTGGCCGTAGTGGCATAAGCAGCAGCAAGAGGGTCAGTATGAGTATTAATAAGGTATCACAGAAGATTCTCCTACATGATTTATTTTTATAAGCCGGCCGGCTATCAGAAACTCGCCCTTGTATGACAATCCTTGAGAATTATGACCGATCCTTTTTATCTTTTAACAAAGTGTAAATGCCACGCAAATAAAATGTAATTCGACTGAGATAGTAAATAAATGCGGCCAAGATGCCTACATTTACAGCTAAACTAAGTAAACGTCCTACTACATCATTCATTGTTTAATCCCCTTTCTTGAAATTTATTGGCAATACAAAGAGAGGGGTAAAATCTCCCCCTCCCTTAACAGCTACCAAATGAAACCAATGAATATTGTTATTACTCCCATGCTTGCAAAACCCAATAATTTGTTTACCCTTTTTTGATCAACTTTTGCCCTTGACAGTAAAACGTCAAAAACCACAGCTAAAGTGACCGTCAGTATGATTTCCAAAAACGTATTCAACAAGTTGAATCGGGAGATGATGAACAACACGATTAAGAAAAAAGCAAAATTTAAAGGGTATTTGAGATACATATCATGTTCTCACCTTCTAAGTGTTATTACGGATTTTTCAAACCGTATTTTGCAAGCACATCATCTGGAACTTTCGTGGTCATTTTGAAATCCAAAACTTCAATCGGGGTTGTGAATGTTGAATTGTATTCAACAGTAGTGGTTACTTATTCATAATATCCCAAATAGCTATTGTAGGAAATACCTAATCTGTATTCATAATATACTTTTGGCATATTCTTCATAGACTCTATTTCCAATTAAACTGGTCACTCCACCTGACCACCATCCATTAAGCCCGTAACGTTTCGCTGCATAATCAAGAGATAATTTTACAGCAGTTCCTATATATGCAGCTGTATTTTCTGGAAATTCACCCCTCATAATATAATTATGGTAACTTTCTCAGACCATCCTTTCCGCGGCAAGGTGACTAAGTCAGCTATCACCTAAGACAATTAAAGTTTTCCAGTAACTAACTTTACTTTTATACAGCCTGTAAATTGTATTTGGGTGTTATCGACTCTTCAGTCAATGAACCCGTGGTCCCCTTCAACCTTCGTTCATACTCCATCAACAGCACATCCAGCTGCTTCGATTTCCTAAGCACCCTCTTGTCCAAGAACCCATAAGCTAATGCCAGCTTGACCAATTCCTCGCGTTCCGTTTCAATTTTTTGAATAAGGTCTTCCATCTTCAAGTTCCTTCCCATTTCAGGATTATATATCCATCTTATCCCCCCGTTACCCAAATGGACAGAATCGCTTTCTGGGTAACTCTGTCGCTTTTTCTGTTTCACCCTTTCCAAATTCGGGTAATGTAAAAACTGGTTTTGCCTATACATACAACAGGAGAGATGCACCGACATGACACCACGCAGCAGCAAGACAACCACCCGAGCGCTGGCAGCGCTCCTTTCGGCCGTCCTGATTTTAGCGGCCTGCGGCAACGACAAAACGGCGGATGATGCAGCGCCTTCCGCTGCTCAAGCGGTTAGTCCTACGACCGCAAGCGCTACCCCGGAGGCTTCCCCCTCCGCGAGCGGCAGCACAGGGGAAACCGTGGACATCGAAATCGTCCAGGGGACGGCTTCGGAAAATGCCCCCGAGGACCAGGGCAGCCCGGAGGTCTGGATCAAAGGAACGGCCGTGCTTGAGGCGGACAAGCTGATCGTGAACGGTCAAACCAACGCTTTGCCCGGCGTAGAGCTTGAATCGGAGATTGATGCGACGGGCTACACGATGTTTGGCTACGACGATGAAGCCGAGGTCAACAATGACGGGACCTTTACGCTGGAGATGAAGCGGCCTGACATCAAAGAAGGCATGTTGGACGTGACCGTCAGTCTGATTCCCGATAAGCAGAAGGATGAGCTGCCCGCTTATGGCGCGGCCGGGGAAAAACTGACCGGTCCCTATATCCATCAATACGAGGAAAACGACACCGTCTATAAAAAAGCGGTCGCCTTCCTCCAGGTGGACGCGGCCGGTGAAACGGGCTCCGAATGGGAAATCGAAGTGCCGCAAATGAACAGACCGGCCGATTACGGCAGCGCGAAGGCTTGGATCAAGCCAGAGGTTACCCTGGAAGGCACTCATTATGTAATCCAAGCCGCAAGCAACCTGCTGGAAGGAACACGGGTCTCGGCTGACGTCGAAATTCCGGACCATTGGCATTTCGGGTACAAAGAAGACGCTGTCGTCCAGCCCGATGGCTCGTTCCGGCTGCGGATGCAAAAGCCGAAGGACGTAGGCGACTTTTACCTGGTGCTCCAGGTCAAGCCGGACGAGGACATGCCCAAAGCGGCAAAGGAAACGTACGGCCTCAAAGGGGAAAAGCTCCAGGGGGACATGCTCAAAACCGAGCAGACGGACGAAGGGGCTGTGAAGTATTTGGAAATGAAGATCAAGATCGCCGCCAAATAACCGCTCTCGGTCGCCCGCATTCCACAGAAAAAACCGGTCCGTTGTCGCCAACGGGCCGGTTTTTTTGTACACCTTCTATGAAAATTTCGCTGCTGCCCTTTATCGGATACCGGGTGAGCCCGACGCCAGAAGGAGCAAATACCGTTTCCCTTTCTCCAGTTCGGTATACGGGCCGCTTGTGAGCTTTACCTTCTCCTCCCCGAACGTGTGCAAGGTAACCGGCTCGATGATCTCCATTTCGTTTTGCTGAACGAGGTCAAGCGGAGATTCGTTTTTGATGACCTTTTCAATCCGGATTCCGGTCCGGGTATAGAAGCGGCCTCACTCCATTATTTTCCCTTCCTCTTTCAACTGGCGGACAATGGAAGAATACTTCATGGCCGGGACAAGAAACAGAATGCCAAAAAGCAGCAGGACCGCTCTTAGCACCCACAACATCGCAGTAGACATTGTGGACACATTGGTAAGAAAGGTCATCGCCAACAGGCCAGCCATCACGAGAACAGCCCACGCATAAGCTCGTTGAACTGTTTTGTAGGTGTTCCGTTTGTCATTTACGTCAGTATGTAATTCAAACGGCTTTCCGTCCTTCTTTTTTTCCAAAAGGAGAAGCTCTTTGTTAAAGCCGCCGGGGGAGGTGGCGATTTGCCCCATGCCTTTGGCATAGGGGCGCCAGCGGACCTTGCCATAAGAGAAATTAAGATTTACGTTTTTCGTGAACGTGCGATAGCCCATGCTTTCCAGATACCCGCGGTAGTCTTTTGCTTTCGAATGGGATTGAGCTCCGACGAACTCTACGGCATATTCGAATTCGTTTCGTTCGCACGGCTCAAAAGAATAGGTCATTTTCCCGCATTTTTTCAAACGATAGCCCTGCTCCGCCATGCGGTTCAGCCACTTTTCCTGACCATCCAGAAAATCGAAAAAATACTTCACGACCGTTTTGCTCATTTCCTTCCCTCCCCCACGATGGTTGAAGCCAGCTCCAAAACCTCGCGCAAGCGTTTTGCTTCCTCTTCCGCTTTCTGTTTCCCGATAGCCGAGATCACATACTCCTTTCTCTTGCTCTCCTTTTCATCGCCAAAAGGGACGATCCACTTTTTTTTCACCAAAGCGTTAATCGCGCCGTACAAAGTGCCTGCCCCCAAAACGACCCGTCCGTTGGTTTCCTTTTCGATAAACTGCATGATTCCATAACCATGCTTCGGCTCATAAACGGCCAGCAGAACAAGGAAGGTCGTTTCCGTCAAAGCGCCGCCTTTTATGTTGTCTCTGATCCAAACCACTCCCGATTAGTACGTTTACTGTACTATAGATGTAACACTAAACGTAATAACCGTCAACAGATTTTTCCAGTATGTAAACCGAGACTGTTCCCAGTTCCCTCCCGTATCTAGATTGCCAATGCAACCGCAAGTTGCGAAAACGCAACCGCCGAAAGCTAGAAAAACGCCGGATGTTTTCATACAATTGAACTACTTACAAGACAAAGGAGAGCGCAACCATGGCATTTGGCGAAAAACTGTTACAGCTGAGAAAAGAAAAAGGCTACTCCCAGGAAGCGCTGGCCGAAAAGCTGAATACAACCAGACAGGCGGTCAGCAAGTGGGAAAACGAGCAAGGGTTTCCCGAAACCGAAAAACTGCTGATGATCGGCACTCTATTTGATGTGTCGCTCGACTATTTATTGAAGGAAACGGAGGAGCCGCGCAGCAGCGAGGATACCGGCTATTACGTCAGCAAAGAAATGGCGGAAGGCTATCTGCTGAATACCGTTAAAGCCTCCAAAACGGTTTCCCTGGGCTTCAGCCTGCTTATTCTGTCCACGGTCCCCTACCTGGTGTTTCAGGAGAAGCCCGCGATCTATGCGCTCCTGATCATCCTTATTGCCGGACTTGGCATCGTTACGCTGGTAAAGGCGATTTTCTCGGACGACGACCGCTATCATATGCTTGCCAAGGAACCGCTGCTGCTGGACGCAGGCTATCTCAAAAGCCTGGCTGCAAGGTACGCGGCGACCAGAAAAAAATACGGCATTGTCATTGCGGCCGCTGTTTGCTTGATCGGAGTGGGCGGATTGGTTTTTTTGCTGGAACGAAAAGATATTACGCTGGGCGTTTTGGTCCCCTATTATCCGGCCGCGGTTGTTCTGATCGCCATTGGCATCTACCTGCTGTTCCGTACGGTCATGCCTCTGGAAGCTTACCGGCTGCTGGTTAAGAACGACGAGCATACAAACCGGTTGAGCTTTCGGGTACGGAAACGGCTGCGTAAAAAGGTGGAGAAGCTGTGAGCGTGGCATCCCCCAAGACTCACCCTTAAAAAGAGCAAAAAAACCGGCCTGCGTTTGGCAAGGCCGGTTTTTGACGGGATCGGTTACTCGGACCGATCGGTATTCGTTTCGGCGACGGGAAGCCTCTGGATCAGGTAATCCTGAAAGTAAGCGCCGCATTTTTTCAATTCTCCCATCACGCGCCGGGTCCCAAACTCCGATTGGTGCCAATTGTCACGCGTAATCCCTTGCGTCGCCACCGGCGCCACGTAAAAGCGGGTTTCGGGGAAGACCAGCGAATAGCTCATCAAGGCTCTCCGGGCGTGAAACGCTTGGCAGCACAGGATGGCTTTCCGGATTTGCAGGCCCGCCGCATCCGTACGCTGCCTGGCAAACCAGGCATTTTCGAGGGTATGTGTGGATTCGTCTTCCTTTAGAATACGCTCTTCCGGGACACCGTTCAGAAGCAGGACCTGTTTGCAAAATTGCCATTCCGTTTCGTACGCCCCCGCATATTTTTCCTCCGTGATGGTTTCGTTCGGGAACCGGTCCCGCTTCCCGCTGTATTTTCCGCACGGCATCACATAGTCCGCCAGCTCTTGCTTGTACAGCCGGGCGGCCTCCTCGGACAAATCCGGTCTTGCGGAGCCGGGCACGAAGATGATGTCCGCTGGTTCAACCGCATCGGAAGCAAAAATGAATTCGGTAATGGCTTCAATGGAGCGCTGCATGCATGAAGCCTCCTTTTTATTGTTTGCTGAGGCGCCTTTTCCTCCGTTTCACCTGCGGCCTGCTTACTCCGCCGGCTTTTCCGCTTGGGCGTACAGGCCCGATCGCATTCGGAACCACCGAAACAGGTGTGTGGCCACCACTTTCAAAATGGCGTACCCGGGGACGGCCAGAATGATGCCGACCACCCCGAACATTTTTCCGGCAAACACGATAACAAAGATGATCGTCACGGGGTGCACCCGCAGCGATTTGCCCATAATTTGCGGGGAGATCAGCTTGCCTTCAATCAATTGGACGGTTGTCCAGACGATGATCATTTTGACCAGCATGAACGGGGAGGTCACCAAGGCGACGATGAGAGCCGGCGTAATCGCAATAGCCGGTCCCAGGTAGGGCACCACCGCCGTACAAGCCGCCACGATGGCCAGCACGAGCGAATACTCCAGGCCGATGATGACATAGCCGATGTAAAGCAGACACCCGATGCAGCAGCTGACGATGATCTGCCCCCGGATGTAGGAAGCGATCTGCCCGTTCATTTCCGCCATGACCGTTCCGGTCTGCGTATGAAGCTTGGTCGGGACGAAGCGCTGGATGTATTGCGGCAGCTTTTTGCCGTCACGCAGCAGATAGAACAGCACAAAAGGCGTTGTCACAAGCCCGAGCACAATTTCGGTCAAAGCGCCGACAAAGCTTCCGACGCCGCTCACCGCATTTTGCAGGAAGTCCGATCCCCAAGCGGTGACCCGCTCCGTGATGCTCGTGAAATCCACGCTGAAATTTTGCTGCGCCTGACGGAACAGGTCGCTGCCGACCCACTGCTCAAATTTTTCCTGAATCTGGCTGCTGTACTCCGGGAAATTGTCGATCAGGCCGGTCAACTGGTTGCGGATGATCGGGATGACCAGCAGAAGCACCAGCGTCACGATGCCCGCGATTACCAGGAACAGCAGCGCGATGCTCAACCCCCGATTCATCTTGTAGCGGCGCTCCAGCAAGTCCACCAGCGGGTTCAGCAGATAATAGCCGACCCCCGACAAAATAATCGGCAGCGCCACGGTATGCAGCAGAACGCGCAGCGGCTCGAACAGGAACGGAACCTTGGAAAAGACCAGCACGTTTATGCCGATCAGCAAAAGCACCAGCAAAAACAGCACGAATTTGTTATTCAGAAAAAAGGTTTTGAATCTCTCCGGCACAATCGGTCGCCTCTCCAACGGGCATGTCCTCCCTTTTTGTCTTCCTGTGTCAAATCTCTCGGGTATTATACGAAACGGAGCCGTAATCCGTTCCATTCCTTGCTTTCGGATGAAAAGTTCACGTACAGGCCCACGGGAAGGCGGATTGAGGTGCCTGTCCGGGGCATGATGAAGCCGCCGTTCGGGGAAGCGGCAAGCAAAGCCTCTGGATGCTATAATAGCTGCAAAGCCTGCTACGAATCCATGCAACGCATAAAAGAATCTGGACGTGATACGGATGCCCAAAAGATATGTAAATCCAGACGGTTCCCCTTATCTGAAATCCTTCGCGGACCTGCGGAGGTGGCAAAAAGAACGCCGTTCGAAGCGGAAGGATCTTTCGTTTCCGGTTCCCCGCGTGGAACCGGATGTTCGCCTGCTCGCCGGCAATCGGGAGCTGCCCTCCGTAACCTTCATCGGGCATTCGACCTTTCTTGTCCAGCTGGGCGGCCTTAACATCGTGACCGATCCCGTCTGGGCGAACCGGATGGGGCTCGGCGCCAGGCTGGCCCAGCCGGGGCTTCCGATCGAGGCATTGCCGCCGATTGACGTTGTGGTTTTATCGCATGCGCACTACGACCACCTTCATTTGGCCAGCCTGCGCCGCCTGCCGGGCGACTTCCTTTTGCTTGTGCCGGAAGGGCTCGCCGGCTGGCTCCGGCGCAAGGGGTTCCGCCGCGTGGAGGAGTTGGCCTGGTGGTCGGAAACGCGAGTCGAGGGTGTTACGTTCGGCTTTGTGCCGGCCAAGCATTGGACACGGCGTACACCGTGGGACACCAATACGTCGCATTGGGGCGGCTGGGTGATGCGCCATGGGGACGACTGCTTGTATTTTGCCGGTGACAGCGGCTATGATGGCCTCTTCCGGGAAATCGGCGCAAAATACGGCAGCCTTCGCGTAGCCCTGCTCCCGATCGGAGCGTACGAGCCGGAGTGGTTCATGCGCGACTCGCATATGTCGCCCGAGGAGGCGGTGCAGGCTTTTGCCGACATTGGGGCGGACCTCTTTGTTCCGATGCATTACGATGCCTTTCATCTGGCGGACGACACCCCGAAAGAGGCGCTGGACCGGCTGTTCGCCGAATGGCGGCGGCGCGGGCTTCCTGCGGAGCGGCTGTGGACGATGGAGCTGGGAAGAACCTGTTTCTGGGCTGCGAAGGACTCCGCCGGGCTACCGTTAGCGGAACACAAGGAGATTCCCGGGGGAGGGGGCGCAAATTGATAAGCCGCCCCGCTTCCCGCCCCCAGCCGTTTGCTCCGGCATCGGGGCATTATTCTTAGGCATCAACCGTTACAGGAGTGCTTGCCGTTTCGTAGGCAAAAGTAAAAAAAGCAGCCGTACGCCTCCTCATTAGTCAAGTCTGCGGTGTCATTAGGCATAGACTGTGGCTGGCGCAGACGAAGCGAAAAAACGGGATGCTAATGTGTTTCCACCTTTTGCGCGACTTTGCTTCAACATTTAGAGTTCTGCTAGAGTTCTGCTTGAATTCCGCTTGAATTCCACTAGAGTTACGCTATAGTTCCGCTTGAATTCCGCTTGAACACTAGAGTTACGCTATAGTTCCGCTTGAATTCCACTAGAGTTACGCTATAGTTCCGCTTGAATTCCACTAGAGTTNTCTACCTCAACTTCTTCTATTTCTACCTCTACCTCAACATCTTCTACTTCTACCTCTACCTCTACCTCTACTTCTACCTCTACCTCTACCTCTACTTCCGCAGTGGAAGTCTTCGTAACGTGACTGGCATTTATCTGGGAGCTTCATGTTTTGCAAAGCGCGCCATACCGAACACCTCCAGCCAAAAAAAAAACAAACACCTCCAAGCGCGATGCCGGGTTATGCAGCCCGGGGACAGCGCCTGAAGGTGGTTGATTTCGCCGTTATCCTGATTCCGTTTCTATCGGAGCAGAACCAGGGAATTCGGCATTAATCCGTTTTGATGGCTTCCAATGCGCTCAGCTTCATCGCCCGCCGGGCGGGGTAGTAGCCCGACACCAAGCCTACGACAGTTGCAAAGACAACCGCGGCGGCCATCAGCCACGGGGGAATGATCGAAATCCGCGATGTGGCCGAGGGGTCCATCATGCCTCCGCCAAAAGCGGCGGTCAGACTGCCGCCAAAGGTGTTCAACGCGTACGACGCCCCGAAGCTGAACAGTATGCCCAGTAGTCCCCCAACGAAGCCGATAAAGCCGGCTTCCATCAGGAACAGCTTGCGGATGTCCTTCAGCTCGCATCCCAGCACCTTCATGATGCCGATCTCCCGCGTGCGTTCGTAAATGGACATGACCATCGTATTCATGATGCCGATCGCGGCGACCAGCAGCGAAATGGCGCCGACGCCGCCCAGAATCGTTTGAAGCGTCTTGGACATCTCCTGCATGCCCTTCAAAACCTCCGTCAGCGCGTAGGTTTCAAAGCCAAGCTCCTTGATCTTGTCGCGCGTCGGCTCGACGTCGTCCAGGTCGCCCACCTGCACCCAGGCCTGCTGATAGCCCTGCTTGGGGTCGTAGCCGACAGGCATCTGATTTTTGTCTTTTTTGGCGTTTTCCTTTTGCAGCTTCAGCAAATAGTCCAGGTTGATATAAGCCGACCAGTCCTTCTCGTCCCGAGATTCGCCGAGAAGACCGGCGGTCTTCACCTTGTAGAGCACCGGCTGCTTGGAGCCGCCCGGCTGGTTTGGTCCGCCTTCTTCTCCCCCCGGCTGCTGCTGCTGTTTTTCTCCATAGGTCATGTCGAACGTAAGCTCCAGCTTTTCGGTCTGCAAATCCACCGGCGGGATGGGCCCTCCCATTTGGGACTTGGGGTTGTAAAAGCTGGTCGGAATCTGGGAGCCGAATACAAGCGTCAGCTCGTCGGTGTCTTCCAGCAGCCGACCGGAGGCGAGCGGAAACGAGAACTTTTCCATGGCGTCGGGCCGGATGCCGACAAGCTGGAGATAGCTCAAGGTTTTGCCCGCCACCAGCTTGACCTGGGTGTAAATGAGCGGCGTTGTCGCCGTCACCCCTTCCAGTCCCGCGATGGATTGGATGGTCTTATCGTCCAGCTTGGCCGTGCCCGCTCCCATGCCTCCCCCGCCGCTGTTGTATACCTGAATCAGGGTCAGGCTGCCCATCTGGCTGACCTGCTCCTTGAAGCTTTCGTTCATGCCGATGCCCAGCGACAGCATGACCACGATGGCCGCCGTTCCGATCACGACCCCGAGGATGGTGAGGAAGGAACGGACCTTGCTGCGCAGGAAGTTGATCCAGGTCAGTCGCAGCAGATCAAAACTCCTCATCCAGTTCCATTTCCTTTCGTTTGCGGCGTTTGGCCCGGATGATCAGGAAAACCGCGATGCCCGCGATTACCGCCAATGCGGGAATGCCGTAGATCAGGTAAGGGCGCAATTTGTTGCTTTCCGCCGGCGGTTCTTCCATGGGCGGCATCATGCCGGGGTCTTCCATCGGGGGCATTTCGCTGACCTGGAAAGTGAACGGCTTGCGGATTTGGCTTTGCTTGCCCGCCGCATCCTCAAACGTGAAGACCACGTCTCCCTTCAGCTCCCCGACCGCCTCCGGCATGATGGAAGCTTCAAACGAGTCGCTGCGGCCGGAATCAAAATTCCCCACGTAATAATTGGCGTTCATCGCCTGAAAGTTTCCTTCCACGGAAACCATCAGGTTGTAAAGCTTGGACTTGCCCGTGTTGTAAAAGTCAAGCGAAACCGGCGTCGGCTGGCCTAGGAAGGCTTCACCCTGCGAAGCAATTTCGCCGGTGGTCAACCGGTTGGCCTGGGTCACCGGAATGCTGACCGTCTCTTTGGCGGTAAACGGATTGCCTTTGGCATCCTCGTATTCGAAATCAAGCGCGAGCGCGTACATCTTCGCTTCGGCGTCCGGCTTGGCCCGCAGGGTCAGCGTTTTTTCCGCCGTGCCTTGGGAGGGAATCCCCTCGATGTAAAACGTATTGCTGCCCTCCACCGTAAAGATGCCTTCCTCCGACGAAGCGCTGATTTTGATGTTGGAAACATCCATCATGCTGCTGGTGTTCAGGAAGGACAGCGCAAGCGTGATGTTTTCGCCCGCCAGCACCTCCTGGGGCTCCAGGCTGTATTGATTGACGATCAGACGCGGAACGGTTTTGCGTTCCTCGGGTGTCGGCGTAGGGCCGTCTTTTCCTTCCACGTAAACCCCCGCGTATTGGGAAAGGCTGCCTTTGACCGGCTCGCTGCCCTTCGTCACGTCATATTCCACCGCGATGGCGATCGGATAGCTTTTGGTCGCCGCATCCGGCGCGACCATAAAGGTGAAGCTTAACGTTTTGCTTTGGCCGGGCGCAAGCGCCGGCACGATGACGTTGCTGAGCGTCATGGGCGCCAGCTCCTTGTCGCTGGTGACCGCCACTTTGACATTGTCGGCCTTCGATCCGCCTTCGTTTTTCACAGTGAACGAAACGTCAAACCGGTCTTTGGGCACAAGCGTATGGCTCGGGGCCTTCAGGCTGACAATGGTCAGCGCCGGAGCGCCCGCCTGCGCCGCTTTGCGGACAGGAACGAAAATCGGGGTTTCCTCGCTGACCAGCGTACCCGTTTCGTCCTTGTATTCTATTTTGACGCCAAGCGGCTGACTGCCGCCGGCCAGTTCGGAAGCCGCCGTCAGCTTGAAAACCGCGCTTTGCGTTCCGCCGCCCGCAAGCGAAGCGATGCGGCGGGTCGCCGTGTCGCCGTCGAGGGCAAAGCCGTCGGATTTCAGCCCGGTGAGGCTGACCCGGACGTCCTTCGCGTCCATCGAGCCATCGTTCGCGATCCGCACGGTGAGCTGAACCTTTCCGCCGGGAACGGCCTGTGCGGGAGACGAAACGGACGAAGCCAAGGACAGGCGCATCGGCGTGCTGTTGTTGTTGATCCGGATGTAGAAGCCTTCGCTTCCGGAGAACGGGTCGTTAAACAGGTTCGTATACTGCGTATCCAGCTTCAGTGCGTACACGCCCGCTTTGGCGTTCGGCTTGATTTTAAGCATAAAAATGACCGTTTGCGTTTCGTTGCTGCCGATCTGCTCGAACGTCTGCGACAGATTGATCATATTGGGCTGATAGGGAATGTCGCTTTTGTCCTCCGGCTCCAGAGTGACCTTGACGTTGCGGGCCGGATGCGTGGTGCCGTTTTTCAGCGGAATTTTGAGCTGGAGCACACCGCCGGCATCCGCGGTCGGCATCGAATCGGTTCCGGTAACCGTAAGCTTGGGAATAAACTTGGTGGTGTCAAACGAAGGCATCGGCGCGGGCGTTGGCGCCGGCGTAACCTCCGGCTGTCTCGGCACCGCCTGCTTCACGGCAACATACAGCCTGGTTCCGCTCCCGGCGGTAGAACCGTCATTTACGCGCGCATAAGCAAAGCTGACCGCCAGCTGGTTGCCGTTCCCGCTGTACACAAGCGGCACATCCACGGTAAAGGACGCTTTGCCGGCAATGTCTTTGGAGATATCCACCGTATTCTGGTCGGACCCGTAAAACGAGCTGTCGTCTTCGATCAGCAGGCTGTTGACCCGATAGCTCTCGTCCGACGTATTTTCCGCTGTCAATTGAAGGGTGAGCTCCGCGTTTTCGCGGATTTGAGACGTGTTTCCTTTGACAATCTTGTAGCCGGTGATTTTCATAATGCCGGAATCGGCGGCCGAAGCGGCAAACCCGAAGCTGCCGAGCAGTCCGGAGCAAGCCAGAACAAAAACCAATGCGATTCTGAGCGCCGTCAGCTGGCGCAAGGAAGTTGACCGATACCTTTGTTTCATGCGTTCTCCACCCCGAATGATTCGTTATGTACGATGATTTCTTTAATGCTGCCGTCGATAATGCGCACGACCCGGTCGGCGTACCGGACAAGCTCGTTGTCGTGCGTGACCATGACCAGCGTCTGGTTTCTTTTTCGCGCCATGGCTTTCATCAGCTCCATCACTTCCAGCGTTGTGCGCGAGTCGAGGTTTCCCGTCGGCTCATCTGCGAAAATGATGTCCGGGTTCGCCGCAAACGCGCGCGCAATCCCGACCCGCTGCTGCTGGCCGCCGCTCATCTGCGAGGGCTTGTGCCGCTCGTGCGTGGATAGTCCGACCGCCGCCAGCAGCTGCCGCGCCCGCTTTTCCCGGACCGAACGGGGAACGCCTTTGAAGGCGAGCGGCAAAGCGACGTTCTCGATGGCGTTCAAGGCGGGCAGCAGGTTGTACGATTGGAAAATAAACCCCAAATAATTTTGCCGGAACCGGGCCAGCGCTTTTTCGGACATGGAGCTGATGGCTTTCCCGCGGATTTTGACCGTGCCCCGCGTAGGCTTCTCCAGACCGGCCATCATGTTCAAAAGCGTCGATTTCCCGGACCCCGATGTGCCGAGCAAACAGCAAAATTCCCCTTTGTAAATGCTTAGGCTGATCGAGTTCAAAGCCGCTACGCGCTCGCTGCCGATCCGGTAAACCTTGCGCAGGTCGACCACATCGATGATCGGCTTTCGTTCCGCTTTGCTTTCGGTGGTGCTCTCCATTGTGCTCACGGTTGCCTTCCTTTCTTCTGGTTTGATTACACGCGACCTGATTCAACGCGAGCGGCGTAATCATGCGCCATACCAATTGACGTCGCCGGATGTCAAAGGGTTGCTAAAACTTACCGGTCGGCGGCGCTTTTTTTGCAAAAAAAAAGCACTCCTCTCTTTCATCGGTTTTCCGAAGGAAAATCCAAAGGAAACTCTGATGAAAAAAGAAGGAGTGTCGGGTTCTCAGGTTGTCTGCGGCGGAAGTTATCCGGCTTCAAGCGGCCCGCTGTCTAGTGGAAGCCTGCTCAAACGGCAGCGGGAGCTCCGGTGTTTTCCGGGTCCAGCGCATAAACCGTCAGGGCGGCAAACCGGAACCGGACGTCGGCGGCCGTGACGGAAAGGCCCGTCGAGTCGGGATACGGGAAAATGAGGTCCGTGAGCACCGCACGTCCTTCGTCCGCAAATACTTCCACAGAGGTGCGGTCCACATAAATCCGGAGGTCGATTTCGGACAAATCCGTCAGGGCGACGGCGTGACGTTCCGCAAATTGCTCATGAAAGCCGCTGCGCCCCGATTTGGAGCGGTCCACATATACCTCGCGCAGCCCGGCGTCCAGCCCGACCGCCGTTTCGGCTTCCGCGCTCCGGCGCAGAAGAAAAGCAAAAGAAGTTCCGGCCGGAGCCGAGGCCTGGACTTCATAGCTATCGAGCTTTAGCACGGACAAAGCCGCCTGCGCTTCGTCCGCCGTTGCATTCGCCAGCGAGAGCACCGGCACGCGCGCGCTTTGCAGCTCCCGCACCGGCCGCTGGATCAGGACCTCGGCCCCGCCGCGCTCTTCCAGCGCGAGCTCCCGAGGCAGCGTCATTGCGCTGCGGAACACTTCGGTCGGCGTCAAATTCGCGTACTTCCAGTTGCTCATCCAGCCGATAAACAGCCGCCGTCCGTCCTCCGCCGGAACATCCGACCAGGTGACGCCGGCGTAATTGTCGCGTCCCCCGTCCAGCCAGCGAACGGTCGCGGAGGCTTCGTCGGGTTTAAACGTTACGCCGTCGAAGCCGCCGGTGAAATACTGCGTCCGCGAGCCTTCCGGGTATTCTGGCCCGTCGCCGACGCTCACCAGCATCACCCATTTCCGGCGGGCGGGATCGCCGTTTACCGGAAGCGGAAACAGATCGGGGCATTCCCATACGCCGCCGTGAAACCCGATCCCTTCGCCGAATGCGCTGGCGTACGACCAGTTTTTCAAGTCCTTTGAACGGTACAAGCACACCTGCTGGCCGCAGGCCAGGATCATCACCCAACCGTCCGTCTCCTCATGCCAAAATACCTTGGGATCGCGAAAATCGATAAACGTGTCATGCCGCAGCACAGGATTTCCTTCGTATTTCGTCCAGCTTCTTCCGTTGTTCTTGCTGTACGCCAAGCTTTGGGCCTGCACGGGCGGCGCCCCCGCCCCCTCCGTCTCGCGGTGGTGCGTAAAGACGGCGACCAGCCCCGGCCGTCCGTCTTCAAAAAAGCCGGAGCTGTTGGTCCAATCGACAACGGCGCTGCCGGAGAAAATCATTCCGTTCTCATCGGGGAACAGCGCAACCGGCAGTTCCTCCCACCGGACCAGATCCTTGCTGACGGCATGCCCCCAATGCATCGGCCCCCAGGTCGTGCCGCCGGGATGGTACTGGTAAAACAGATGGTATTCTCCTTCGAAATATACCATGCCATTGGGATCGTTCATCCACATCTCTTTCGGGGAAAAGTGATAAGCCCCTCGATCGTTTGGCTGCGTGTTGGTTGACATAATATACTCTCCCTTCCCCCTTATGTTTTTCATCGGATGTTTTCTATTTTATAGAGAAGAGGACGGCAAGCCAAGGCTTCCGGCTGGTATGGCTTCTCTAGCCTCTTCATAAGCGAAAAAGAGCCGGCACAGCGAACCGTTCGCTGCAAAGCAGGCTCTTTTTCAACAAAACCGTCCTGGGCTTGTTCCGATTGCACACCTCCGTTCCAAGGTACGCTACGCCGCTATGCCCACCGGCTTCCCGCCGGATCGGGGCAGCGGGCGGCCGCCAGCTTGGCCTTGATATCCATCAGGCAGCCGCACCAGCGGCAGGTCGTGCCAAATTGAAAGGACGGGCATTCCCTGCACCGGCCGAGGCGTTTGGCATACTCTTCCTCGGTAGTCAGCTTGGCCCCTTTTACCCGCATCGTTTCCCCGAATAAACGCTTAAACTCTTCCGGCGTTACATGAACCGTAGCGGAGCAGCCTTTGCACGTTTCTTCCACTGCCCGGGGCTCTTTTATGGCGTTGCCGGCCATGCCTTACGCCTCCCCTTCCACCGCCAGCACGGCAACCGAACGCGCCGGCAGCTTCACATGCAGCATGCCGTTCTCCAGCCGGAATTCGCGGAAATCGCGGGGTTCCACAGCCGCGGGCTCCTCAAATGTATTATGCGCCTGAATCGCATCGGCGGTCAGCACGGTTCCGCTTACTTCGCCGATGGAGCGGCCGCGGATGTCAAACGTCAGCTCCGCTTCCTCCGCGTGATGCAGGTTGCACAGGGAGAGATGCAGCGTGCCCGCATCATTGACAGAGGCCGAGGCGCTGATTTGCCCGATGCTTTCCCCGTTCATTTCATAGGCCGGAGCGTCAAAAGCCAGATCGACGCGGCGCGCGTCCTGATGCACGCTGTACATCCGCAGCACATGGTATGTCGGGGTAAGAACCATGCTTCCGCCTTCGGTCAGAATGACTGCCTGCAGCACATTGACCATTTGCGCAAGATTCGCCATCCGCACCCGGTCCGAATGATTCTGGAAAATGTTCAGGTTGATTCCCGCCACCAAAGCGTCGCGAAGCGTGTTCTGCTGGTACAGGAAACCGGGGTTCGTGCCGGGCTCGACGTTGTACCAGGTACCCCATTCGTCCACGATGAGCGCAACGCGCTTCTCCGGATCGTACCGGTCCATAATCGTGCTGTGCCGCTCGATGAACTCGTTCATCCGCAGCGTGCTTCGCAGGGTGGCAAACCATTCGGCTTCCGAGAATTCCGTGGACGAACCTTTATCGTTCCAGTCGCCCGATGGAACGGTGTAATAATGAAGGCTGATGCCGTCCATATGCGATCCGGCCCGCTCCATCAGCACTTCCATCCAGTTGTAATCGTCCACGTTCGGCCCGCAGGCGATCTTGAACACCTTGTTGTCCCCGTAATTCCGCACATAACTGGCATACTGCCGGTACTGGTCGGCATAATATTCGGGCCGCATATTCCCGCCGCAGCCCCAGTTCTCGTTGCCGACGCCAAAGTACGGAAGCTTCCAGGGCATCTCCCGACCGTTCGCCTTGCGCTGCTCGGCCATTGGCGACTCCCCGTCAAAGGTCATGTACTCCACCCATTCCGACATTTCCCGGACCGTGCCGCTGCCTACATTGCCCGACACATACGGCTCCGCGCCGATCAGCTCGCAAAAACGGAGGAATTCATGGGTCCCAAAATGATTGTTTTCCACCACTCCGCCCCAATGAACGTTAACCATCCGTTTCCGTTTTTCCTTCGGTCCGATTCCGTCCGGCCAGTAATAAGCATCGGCAAAGCAGCCGCCCGGCCAGCGGAGCACCGGCACCTTCAGGTTTCGGAGCGCTTCGATGACATCCGTCCGCATGCCTTCCCTGTTCGGAATCGGCGAATCCTCTCCCACCCAGATGCCCTCGTAAATACAGCGGCCCAAATGCTCGGCAAAATGGCCGTAAATGTTCCGGTTGATGATGCTTTTCGGCGTATCCGCTTGTACAATGACCCTTGTCATGTCGCTTCCCCTCTCCTGTTACGCAAGCGCTTACTGTTTTTCGGCTTGCCGTCACCCAAAGTATAGAAGCTTGGCTTTGCGCCATCAATAAACAATCGTCGACTGCTGCTGACCAATCGTGCTTTGTTTTGTGTCCCGCATGAAAACGCGAGTGAGCTAGCAGGACTTGTGCCGCCGCCCCGGCTTTTCTATAATGTACAAAAGCGCGGGCCTATCGCGGCGATGAAGTCCCGCTACAAGCAAAAAGGAGCGGCACATCCATGATCACCTTGCTCAGCAGCGGCGGCCATTACATTCATCCGGACGGCATCGTCATCGACCGGCCGGGCGGCGCGGGAAACTTTGCTTTTGTCTTTTTCAAGAGCACGGCGGAGGTCGTGGTGAACGGCCGTTCCCGGCAAGCGGAAAAGAATTCCTTCATTCTTTTCCATCCGGCGACGCGCCATTTGTACCGGGAGATTGAACTGCCTTTTGTGAACGACTGGTTTCACTGTGAAGGTTCCGGGCTGGAGTCTTTTCTGCTCTCTTTGGACTTTCCCCTCGACACACCGGTAAAAGCGTCAAATCCGCTTTTTATCACCCGTTCCATCCGGGAGCTGACCAGCGACAACCGGCGGGGCGGTCCTTTCCGCGAGGCGATTCTCGATGCGGGGCTGAGGTCGTTTTTCCTCAAGCTGTGCAATCTGGAGGCCCGGAAAACGGAGCTTCCGCCCGCCACGGGTCAGTATGATCCGCTATTGTCCGAATTGCGCGATGAGCTGTACCATTCCCCTGCCCTGCGAATTAAAGTGGAGGAGCTGGCGGCGTCCGTCAACCTGAGCAAATCTTATTTCCAGCACCTCTACAAGGAGCTGTTCGGCTGCTCCGTCGTAACCGACATGATCCAAAGCCGTCTCGAATATGCCCGTTACTTGCTGGACAACAGCGCCGCCTCCGTTGCCGACGTGGCCAAGGCCTGCGGCTACGAAAACGAAACGCATTTTATGCGGCAGTTTAAAAAATTTACCGGGGTCACGCCGAGCGGCTATAAAGCGCGGACACGCATGCCTCGGCAAGCCGTTCGGGCGGAGAAACGGGATTTGCCCGGCAGCATGCCGGAGGCCTCCGCCGGGGAAACACAAAAAACGGACCGGACTCGGGTGTGATCCCTGAATCCGGTCCGTTGATGCGTTTCGGAGCCGTTTAGCCTGCAGCTTTGGCGGTACTTATACAGCTGAATTAATAGGAACAGCGCAGAATTTTGACCGTGGTGCGGAAGCCTGTTCCCGCCGGTATGTTTTGGTTAAACCGCGCCAACCTGCGTTTGGCGCAAGGTTTTCAAAGCGCCGCTCCATGCCAGCACTTGATCCAGCATTCCGTTCACGTTCGTGAGGTGCAGATCGGCCGGCTTGAACACCCCATTCTCGAAATCCGTAAAGAGCGACAGCGCCGGGTGTACGCGAACGTCCGCGACGGACAGCTCACCGAGAATACCGCGCAGATGCTCCGCCGCGCGCGCTCCGCCGACGGAGCCGTAGCTGACTATGCCCGCCGCCTTGTTATTCCATGCTTCCCGCGCATAATCGAGGGCGTTCTTCAGCGCGGCGGTAATGCTGTGATTGTATTCCTGCACGATAAAAACAAAGCCGTCCAGGCCGGCCAGCTTCCCGTTCCACGCCGCCGCCTGCGCCGACCCGTCGGCTTCCCCGAGCAGCGGCAGCTTGTAGTCCGCGATGTCCACGATTTCATAATTCGCATCTCCGCGTCCATCCGCTATGCTTTTCACCCAAGCGCCGACCTGCGGGCTCACCCGTCCTTCGCGCGTGCTTCCCAGAATAATTCCAATGTTCAGCTTTGTCATGCCCGCTTCCTCCTTGGCGTTTGTTCCGCCGAATAATTTTTCCAGCCAACCCATGGTATAACCGCCTTTTTCTTTTTACTAACTTGTTCTTATGATTTTATTATAATTATTAAAATTACTATTGTCAAGTTACTTACTTTTAGTTTGTCCACATAAAAACATTCCGCTTCATTACGACCTCCCGCTATCCATTGCCCAGATGAACACGGATGACAATATCCTGATCGTGATTGCCGAAGCCCGCTCCGTAAAGCGTCAGTCCTCCGACGTTCGCCGCCTGCTCATCCACTGCGAAACGCAGCGTCCAAAAAGGGCTCTGTAAGTTGATATCCGAAACGGTCACCTCTGACATCTGCTTTTCATCCATATACGTACCGGTACTGTCGATACGGATCGTCTTTAATAACCCGTACTGATTAACGTTTCGATGCCACCATTCCGGCGTATATTTGCCGCGCGCCGCTCTTCCGAAGTCGGCCGGGCTCGTCCAGGTTCCCAGAAAAACGCCGTTAAACGCAAAGCCGATATCCGAAGGCCAATGATCCCGCAGGCCCGGCGCTTCCGAAGCAATCTCCATGGAAATCTCGATAACATCCGCATATTGTCCGGCAGGCAAATAATTCGGCGTCTTGTACTCGACATACCCCCAGCCGAACCATAAAATAGCGGCCTGGACCCGTTCAGGATCGAGAAAATAACGCGGGTCGTCCCATACGCCAATCTCTTTCTCCCGTGTGCCGAGCCCGCAGGTGGGATGGATGTCGAATGCAGTATAATGGCCGACCGAAATGCTCTGCTCCCAAAGCTTTTCGTTTCGGCTGGCGGAGGGCAGCTCAATCTCGATGCTTGTTTCTTTAAGAAAACACAGTTTGTGCGTTCCCCCGTTTAACCGTATCCTGCGGCTTCCAATAAGTCCGGCTTGCTCGAGTTTTCGTATGTGCATCGTGACAATGGAAGGGCTAAGCCCCAGTTTTTCCGCAATATCCTTTACATTTCGTTCGCCGTCGGCGAGGAGGCTCAACATTTTCCATCTCACGGAGCTCGCCAGCGCTTCGTATAACGGCATAAACTTCGAATCCCCGTTTGCTTTCATCCCGTTTTGTCTCCCCGTTATTGAATTCACATATCCATTCATTTAGTAAATTTCATCATAGCCTTCCGTTCCAGGCCATTGCAAGCCTCTATTTCCAGGTGTTTAATTTTCTTAGCGCTCAACCTATTCACATTTGGGTGAATCCAAAAAAAGAGGTGGATCTATGAACTACCATAACCCCGTGATTAAAGGATTCTATCCGGACCCCAGCGTATGCAAAGCAGGCGATACCTATTACCTGGTATGCAGCTCCTTTCAGTACTTTCCGGGAGTCCCCATTTTTGAAAGCCGGGATTTGCTGAACTGGAAGCAAGTCGGTCATTGCCTGACAAGAAAAAGTCAAGTTCAGCTGGAGCATGTGAGCAGCTCCGGCGGCGTTTTCGCTCCGACCATCCGGTATCATGCGGGCCGCTTTTATATGACCACCACCAATGACACCACCCGGCAAAATTTTTATGTCTGGACCGACGATATTTACGGGGAGTGGTCGGAGCCGGTCTATGTCGATCAGGGCGGGATTGATCCGGATCTCTACTTTGAAGACGGGAAGACCTTTTTTATGAGCAACGGCACCGATGATAACGGAACCCCCGGCATCGTGCAGTGTGAAATTGACATTGAAACCGGCGCAAAGCGGACGCCAAGCCGTTCGATTTGGCAGGGAACGGGCGGCCGTTATCTGGAGAGTCCGCATCTGTATAAAATAAACGGCCGGTATTACCTGATGGCGGCTGAAGGGGGAACCGAATATGGCCATATGGTGACTTACGCGCGGGGAGATTCGCCCTCCGGCCCGTTTGAAGCCTATCCGCACAATCCCGTGCTGACCAATCGAAATTTGGGCGGGTACGAGCTGCAAGGTGTGGGCCATGGCGATTTGATCCGGGACAACGATGGGAATTGGTGGATGCTTCATTTGGGCTTCCGGCAAATCGGCAGGTGGCTTACGTTTCATCATTTGGGCCGCGAGGTGTTCCTCACGCCTGTTACCTTTGACGAGGACGGCTGGTTTACAGCCGGGCAGAACGGCACCTGTCTGATGAGCTTTGAGACAGACCGCATCCCGGACACGACCATTCAGCAGGAAAAGAAAAGCTATACGTTTGAAAACACGGATTGGAAGCTGGACTGGTGCTATCTCCGTCATCCGGCTGCCGGGCATTACCGCCTCGGTTCCGACAAGATAACCCTCCAAGGCACCGAAGTAACGCTGGACGCTCCCGCTTCCCCGACCTTTATCGGCCTGCGCCAAAGGGATTTTGATGCGGTCCTATCCTGCGAGGTCAGCCTTGCGAGCGGAGAGGCCGGCATAACGATCTACATGGATGAGCAGCATCACTATGACCTAGCTGTCCGGAGAGAAGAGAACAGCTACCGGGTTATCGAGCGCCTGAATATCGGGGATATCAAATCCGTGGAAAAGGAACGGAGTCTGGAGGGAACCAATCAAGCTGTGCTGGTTATCCGGGCGGACCGTGAGCGGTACAGCTTCTTTGCCCGGATATCGGGAGAAGAGGTTCTTTTGGGAACGGCACAAACCAAATACCTTTCGACTGAAGTTGCCGGAGGATTTACAGGTGTGCTCATCGGATTGTATGTTGTCGGAAAGGACAGTCAGGCCGAGTTCTCCAATTTCAAATGCGAGTACCTGTAAATGACGGATAAAAGCAAAGGAGATTCGCGATGGATCATAAAGCTGCTGCGCTTACTCCGCCGCTTGGCTGGAACAGCTGGGATTGTTATGGAGCGGCCGTAACGGAGGATGAAATCCGGGGCAATGCGGAATACATGGCAAAGCATTTGAAGGAATTCGGTTGGCGTTACATAACCGTGGATATTCAGTGGTATGAACCCTATGCGGCATCCTCTCAATACCGGCCGTTCGTTGAGCTGGTCATGGATGATTATTCCCGCCTGATGCCCGCGGAGAACCGGTTCCCTTCCGCAGCGGGCGGCAAAGGGTTTAAGCCGCTGGCCGATTACGTTCACAGCCTGGGCCTTCAATTCGGCATTCACATCATGCGCGGCATTCCCCGCCAAGCCGTGCATGCCGCTGCTCCGGTTCGGGACACCACTGCGACAGCGCGCGAAATCGCGCATCCCAACTCCATCTGTCCGTGGAATACGGATATGTATGGCGTAGACGCCTCGAAGGAAGGGGCGCAGGCCTATTACGATTCCCTTTTTGAGCTGTATGCAGAATGGGGCGTTGATCTGGTAAAGGTGGACGATATTGCGGCTTCCAGGCTGTACGGCACCCATCAGCCGGAGATCGTCCTGATCTCCAGGGCGATTGCTCGCTGCGGCCGCCCCATGGTGCTGAGCCTTTCACCCGGCCCCGCACCGGTGGAGTACGCGGCATTCTTCGCCGGGCATGCCAACATGTGGCGCGTCACGGACGACTTCTGGGACCAATGGCCTTTGCTGCTGGATATGTTCGACCGCTGCCGGACATGGCAGGGCGTCCCCGAGGAAGGCTGCTGGCCGGACTGCGACATGCTGCCGCTCGGCCACATCGGCATTCGGTCAGTAGACGGCGGGGGAACAGACCGCTGGACCCGTTTCACGCGGGACGAGCAGTTGACGATGCTGTCGCTTTGGAGCATCTTCCGCTCCCCGCTCATCTTTGGCGGAGAATTGCGGGACTGCGACGAATGGACATTGTCTCTGCTTACCAACCGGGATGTGCTGCGCATGCACCGGGAAAGCCGCTCGGCCAAAGAAGCCTTACGCGAGGGAGAACTGATTATCTGGACGGCCGAAGGCGTTGAAGGCTTCCGTTACGCCGCCGCGTTCAACATTGGTGACAACCCGCTTCCGCTCAACCTGGAGCTGGAGAAGATCGGATTGGCGGGCTGCCGGGAGGGAACCGAGCTGTGGAGCGGAGCGACGGCCGAGCTTGAGGCCGGCGTAGTCCGGGCTGTCATACCGCCGCATGGGGTGCGTTTGTATCGGTTTTTTTAACGACAAAGGGGCAGCCGGATTATCCGACCGCCCCTTTGCTTTTCCATTTTGGATAAGAAACGAATGCTCTGCAGTCCACTTTCTCCGTTAGTCGAAAATGTTTGGGAAACGCAATGAACCGTTTGAATTTCGATGATAATGTCCTTTCATGCATATCTAAAAGAAACTCTCGGCATATTTAGGTGATTATTAACAAGATAATCAATGACCGCTTTTTTATTTACGTGTGAAAAAGACTTGAGCATCCAACCGTATCCTTTAAGCACTCATTCATGTTCATCATTCAAAGCGTTAACCTTAAATTCACTAAATAAGCAGGGGAAGCCAAGTTTTTCTTGTGAAGATGGTCACAATTATGATGTTATCGATGGGGTTATCCATTTTGGCTCCCGTGAAAAAGAAGGCGAATATTGGTCTTTGTGGCTTAGGAATTATGAGCACTATTTGGAAGAACAGCGCCATCCAGGGAACCAACGATATTGGCAGGGATCACCTCATTACAGGGAAGTCATGTGGCAGCACATTAATAAGCTTCGACCGCGAATCATTGTTGATATGGCTTGCGGTACCGGTAGTGGCATCAAATACATGATTGAGCGAATAGATTGGCCTGTTACTGTCATCATGACCGATTTGAGCCACAGTATACTGAAATGGAACCGGTTTTTTTCTCGGACGAATGGAAAAATCCATATGTGGACATCGTGTATATGGCCTGTGATTGTGCTGCACTTCCTTTAGCTGATAACTGCGTGGATGTTGTCTTTTCTAATGGCGGGTTTTGCGGAAGGATATCGTGCGCACATGCGGTCTACAATATCAGCACAGTCGAAGATCATCAAAGTGATAATACAAAAAAGTGGATTGAACTTTATTCAATTCATGATCCGAGTTATCACCCTGAAAAAGATAAGATGCGTGACATCTCTCAATGGCTTGATAAGTGCAAGAATATTGGTTATCACAAAAATGAAGCCACGTTAATTTATGGAGAACTTCCTGCTCCTGCTGATGGTGTTTTCCCCTTTGAAAACGAAGTTTTACAGTGGATGGCAGAATATGTTGTAGTCTCTCAGAAAGTATAGTTGCTTCCGGTTCAATCCTTGATCTTTGGTCAAGGATTTTTCAATTTTCTTATTGACTTTTTATAGCTGGTCTTTCACCACGCTCTACTGCCCGTTAGCCACCCGTGCCCCGGCGGGGTACCACAGAATATGAAGTTGCGTTATTTCAGGGTGGATTTTTTGGCTATGTCGTGGTCCAATATCCATCACGCGCCGGGAGCTTTGGTCATGGGGCGCCGGAAGGGGCCGGACAAATTCTAACGGTTGCCAGCGAGCTTATTTGGCTTAAAACGAAGCTTTTTAAAATCTAACGGTTGCCACGGAGCTTATTTGGCTCGGAGAGGGGGCGTTTTGGTCTTTTGAGGGCAAATAAGCTCTCCCACAACCGTTAGAAATGGAAACAGGGGTTTTTGGGGTGAATAAGCGCTGTGGCAACCGTTAGCCACCCATGCCCCGGCGGGGTACCACAGAATATGAAGTTGCGTTATTTTCAGGGTAGCTTAATGAAGTTTTGACAATCTAATACTTTAAATTCTCAGCCTGCAACTTTACTTTGCATTTGACATTAAAACTATAAAATAAAAAACGTGAGAGCAACTATCGCTTCCCACGTTTTTACATTGTTCTTAGAACAAAACTTGTTTTCAAGACGCATTACAAATCAAAGGAAAATCCTTCTTCAATTTGAATAAAATGAATCATCGTGTATTTTCATACCGCAAAAGGTATAAATATAATTTTCTCGTTTTCGTCTTCGTCTAAAATATTTCTTCTTACGAGCACTTGCTGTACCCGCAGTTGGCGCAGGTTTTGCAGCCTTCCGTGTTGATCAGCGAGATCGAGCCGCAGGATGGGCAGATGTCTTTGCTCGTGTCGAGCAGGGACAGGTCGTCCGTCAGCGCGTGTCCGCCGTGCGAAGAAGGCGCGGCTGCGGCCGGAACCGCGGGAGCCGGCGCCGGAGCGGCAGGCTGCATCGTGAAATGCGCGGCGCGGGAATCGCCCGACGTGCCGTTCGAGCCGGCATTCGCTGCGGTGTGCAGCTCCAGCGCTTTGGCAACGGCGTCGGCGATGGACTCGACGCGGTTGGCGCCGAAGCCGATGGCGCCCGAACCGCCGATGCCCTTCAGGTGCTTGATCAGCAGGTTCACTTTGTTGCCGTGGTCGCCGTAGCGCAGGAACAGGGAGCATACCCGGCCGAGCGCTTCCGCCATGGCGAAGACGTCGGAGCCGGCTTTGCCTACGTTCAGGAAGATTTCGCTCGGCGCGTCGTTCAGATCGTTGATCGTGATGTACGCCATGCCGAACGGCGTGTTGATTTTATAGGTGGCCCCGCGCAGAATTTGCGGGCGGCGTTTGTATTCCTTGTCGATGACCTTTGTTTCCTTCGGCGCCGCGGAGACCGCAAGCACCGGAGCTTCTGCTGTATCGGCCGCTGCCGCCGCTGCCGTTTTTTGCTCCGTTTTGCCTTCCTCTGCCTTGTCTTCCTTCTTGCCGGTCGACAATACCTGTTCGTTGCGGCTGCCGTCGCGGTAGATCGTCACGCCTTTGCAGCCGAGGTCGAAGGCCAGCTCGTACAGCTTCTTCGTGTCTTCCACCGTAAAGTCGTGCGGCGCGTTCGCCGTCTTAGAGATCGAGCTGTCCACCCAGCGCTGGATGGCGGCCTGTACGCGGATGTGGTCCTCCGCCGAAAGAGTCATAGCCGTCACGAAGTGAGACGGAAGCTCTTCGCCCGGATGCTTTTCCAGCCATTCCTGGGCGATCGGCACGTATTGCTTGTCGAAGCCGAGCCGGCTTTGGCGGAAATATTCAAACGCGAAGTACGGCTCGATGCCGGTCGACGTGCCGACCATTGTGCCCGTGCTGCCGGTCGGCGCCTGGGTGATGACGGTGACGTTGCGCATGCCGTTCTTGCGGATCGATTCGCCCACTTCCGGGTAGACCTCGATCATGTTTTTCATAAAGCCGCTTTGCAGATACAGGTCCTTGTCGAAGTGCTTGAAGGAGCCTTTTTCCGCCGCAATTTCGGAGGAGGCCAGGTAGGATTCCCGGGCGATAAAGCCGTACAGCTTATCCAGGAATTCGAGCGATTCCGGGCTGCCGTAGCGAACTTCCAGCTTGATCATCAGCTCGGCAAGGCCCATCGAGCCCAGGCCGACGCGGCGTTCGCCCTGCTGGTTCACGCGGTTTTCTTCGAAGTGGTACGGCGTCTTGTCAATGACGTTGTCCAGGAAACGGGTCGAGTAGCGAACCACCTGGCCAAGTTCTTCCCAGGCCACGTCATGCTTGTCCGCGTCGTAGAACTTGGACAGGTTGATGGCCGACAGGTTGCAGACGCCCCAGGCCGGCAAGCCCTGCTCGCCGCACGGATTCGTGCAAATGATCGGGTTGAAATACCAGCTGTTGGACATCTGATTGTAGTATTCCATAAAAACGACACCCGGCTCGGCGGATTTCCAAGCCGATTCGATGATCGTGTGCCACACTTCGCGGGCTTTGACCGTGCGGACGGTTTTGACCGGCTTGCCGGCCTTCTTCCATTTGTCCAGGTCGCCGTCCCAGGTTTCGTTGTAGTCGGCCACCGAGGTGTCCGGGAACACGAGGTCCCAATCCAGATCTTCCTTCACGGCCTTCATGAAGGCGTTGCTGACGCAAACCGACAGGTTGGCGTTCGTCACCTGGCCCATCGTCTGCTTGACCGTGATGAAATCCATCAGGTCCGGGTGCCAGTCGTTCAGCATCAGCATGAGCGCGCCGCGGCGGCTGCCGCCCTGCTCGATCAGGCCGGTCGTATAGCTGAACAGGCCGCCCCAGGACACCGCGCCCGAGGAGGAGCCGTTAACGCCTTTGACCACCGCCCGGCGAGGACGGAGCGAGGACAGGTTGATGCCCACGCCGCCGCCGCGCGACATGATTTCAGTCATTTCCGAAAGGGTCGCCATGATGCCGCCCCGGCTGTCATGCGGAGACGGGATAACGTAGCAGTTGAACAGCGTCAGCTCGTCGCTTGCGCCGGCGCCGGCCGCGATCCGGCCGCCGGGAACGAGCTTCCAGTCGTCCAGAATGCTGCGGAACTTCTCGGTCCATTCCTTGCGTTTGGCAGGGGTCGCTTCCACCGAGGCCATGGCCGCCGCCAGACGGTCCCACAGCTCCTCCGGGGTTTTCTCCTGGGTGAGCGTCAGCTTCTCCACGTCCGATTCCACCACGTCTCCGCTGCGCACCTTCACCTTTACCTTGTTTCCGGTGCGTTCGATGACCTCGCCCACTTCCTTGGCCGGGAATTTCGGGTCGTCCTTGGTCAGAACGAGAACCGTATCCCCCACTTTCGTGCCGCTGGTGTCGGCGTTTTTCATGGCGTAGCGGTCCAGAAAAATCTTTTCGCTGAGACCTTCCAAGCGCTTCGTCTGCATCATGCTCATTGCCAGTACCCCTTTCTATGATTGTCCGCGAATAACGGATATGTAACCCAATATTTAGTGCAGCACTCATTATACATTACAACATTTTGTGGATCGAGTGGGACGAGGATCGTTTTTCCGGGTTAACCCGCCATTCTTTCGCCGAAGCTGTCCTTTTCGCCTGCGCGCTCTCTTTTTGATGATGAATGGTGAGATTTCTCACACCCGCGAGCGGCCCCAAACCGCGAGGCCTTGCCCCGCAAGGCTTCTCCCCTTCTTACACGCCGGGCCGCCAAACGAATCAAGATGTAGACAATAAAAAAGAATGAAACACAGGATATAGTATTTTCATCACCAAAAAGCCATGACCGTACGATCCCCATTCGCCTTTTACGGAAACGGAACTTATCTATCATACCTCAAAAACCAAGGCGGGTTCCAGTCCCTTTTTTAGGCGGTTATGAAACTTCCCGGCTTCGTCCATACTAGTTTTACCAACTTGAGGGAGGTGCCCCATGCGTCAGTCCGAATCGGCCGATTTGGTGAAAAAGCTGGACGGCACGGTGGAGCTCCGGTTTGAACGCGGCTGGCTGTCCGAACTGGAATCCCGCGTGGACAAAAACGGCCCTTGGGACAACCCCGAGCTGTACCGCCTTGCCCTGGAAGCGGAGGAGGCCCGGCTGATCCGCCGGTTCGACGACCTGCAATGCCTCGCTCATCTTCCCGGATTCGTTCCGCTCGCGCACCAGACGGACGCCGCCCGAAAGGTGCTTTTCGACATGCGCGGGCGCGCCATTCTCGCCGACGAAGTGGGCCTTGGCAAAACCATTGAAGCCGGACTTGTGCTCAAAGAATATATGGTGCGCGGACTGGTCAAAAAGGCGCTTATTCTCGTTCCCGCCTCCCTTGTGCTGCAATGGGTGCGCGAGCTGAACCAGAAGTTCGGCATTCCCGCCTCCGCCCAGAAAAAAGCCTACATGTGGACCTCCGCCGAAGTGATCGTCGCTTCGCTCGATACCGCCAAGCGCCCGCCCCACCGGGACATCGTGCTGGGGCTCGATTACGACATGCTTATCATTGACGAAGCCCACAAGCTGAAAAACAAAAAGACCACGAACTACCAGTTCGTCAGCGGCCTGCGCCGCAAATACTGCCTGCTCCTTACGGCGACTCCCGTCCAGAACGACATGGACGAGCTTTACAACCTGATTCACGTCCTGAAGCCCGGCCAGCTTGGCGGACAGGGCAGCTTTCAGGACAAATTCGTCGCGGACAAACGCGTGCCCAAAAACGAGGACCTGCTCCAAGGCGAATTGTCCAAAGTGATGATCCGCAACCGGCGCTCGGACGGGGCGGTCGATTTTACCAAACGCGTCGTCAAAAACATTCCCCTCAGCCTTTCGCCCGAGGAACAGGCGCTGTACGACGGGGTGACCCGGTTTGTAAAGGAACGCTACGACGAGCTGGGACGAGGTGCGGCCAGCGCGTTTACTTTGGTGACGCTGCAGCGTGAGGTGTGCAGCAGCCGGGACGCTGTTTTCGTGACGCTCGTCAACCTGTTTAAGAAGCTCCCGGAAGAATCTCCCCTCCGGCAAAAGGTGTGGGAACTGGTGGCGCTGATCCGCGGCATCACGGCCAACACGAAAGCCGAAAAAGTGCTGGAGCTGATAAAGGGGATCGGAGACAAGGCGATTGTGTTTACCGAATACCGGGCCTCGCAGGAATATTTGCTGAAGTTTCTGAAGGACAACGGCCTCTCTGCCGTTCCTTACCGGGGCGGGATGAACCGGGGCAAAAAGGACTGGATGATGGACCTGTTCCGCGGCCGCGCGCAGGTGCTGATCGCCACAGAGGCGGGCGGCGAAGGGATCAACCTGCAATTTTGCCATCACATGATCAATTTCGACCTGCCCTGGAACCCGATGCGGCTGGAGCAGCGGATCGGCCGGGTGCACCGGCTCGGCCAGCAGCACGACGTGAGCATTTACAACCTCTCGACGCTGGGCACCATCGAGGAGCACATCCTCCATCTGCTGCACGAAAAAATCAACATGTTCGAGCTGGTTATCGGCGGACTCGATCACATCCTGGAGCAAAAAGCGACGCTGGAAAACGATTTGATGAAGCTGGTGCTGGAAGCGGACGGAGATGCGGACATCCGGACGCGGCTGGACCGGTTCGGAGATTCCCTGCTGGAGGCGAGCCCGTGAACAGTGCCCAAATTGAACGCTATCTGCTTCGTTTTCTGGAAGCGATGGACTGCGCGGTGCTGGACAAAACGGAGTCCGCCGTGCTCGTCAAGCTGTCCGTAGAGGCGGACCGGGAGCTGACCGGCCGCTCCTATTACTGGGACTTTGTCGAAAGGACCGGCGCGCCCGCGGAAACGATGACCATGAAGTTTATTTTCAATCCCGACGCCGAGCCGCTCGCGGGCACGCTCCCGCCGGGGGGAGGTCCGGGCATTCCGTTCCCGCCCGCCGGCCCCCGGCCGCCGCTTGGGCCGGTAACCGGCCCGTCGCCGGGACCGGTGACGGGACCGGCTCCCCCGCCCCCTGCGGGCCGCGCTCCGTTCGGCCAGCCCGGCCCGGCAATGGGGGCGGCGGGAGCGAATGCGCCCGGAATGCCGGGAGTAGCGGGTCAGCCGGGAGCGATCGCGTCCGGCATTCCGGGGATGGCGGGTCAGCCGGAAGCGGTGGCACCCGGAGCTCCTCCCGGCGCCCCGGACAGCATCCTCGGCCGGTATTTCGGCATTACGCTTCCCAGTCCCGTGGGCCGGGTGCCGACCGATACCGTCACCTTCGGCAGCCGCCGGCTGGAGCAAATTTTCCGGTCGGTCCGCAGCCGGGGAAGCTGCGTCCGTCTGTTTGAGGAAGCCCGAAAGGCCTCCGGCGCGCCGCCTTCCTCTTATTCCACCTGGCTCTGCGTCAACTACAAGATCGAGCTGATCTGCGACATGAAGCGGGAAGAGCTGCACTCCCTTGCGGTGAACCTGAACAGCGGCGAGATTGAGACGGATTTCTGGAAGCGGATCGGCAAACGCAAGCTGACCCCCAAGCTTCCGGCGGGCATCCACCTCGTTCCTCCCGTGCTGACCCTGAAAAAGGGCGCTTCTTTGCTGGAAAGCTATCTGGAAAAACAGCTCAAAGGTTATGACCGGACTTGGGCGGAGGATGCGGCGGTTCGTCTGCGGGAGGAATGGGCGAGGATTGACGGGTATTACGGCGATCTGCTGGCGGCTGCGCCGGAGCCGGAGCAAGCGAAGCCCGGTGAAGCGCAGGCAGCCGGTCGGCCGCTCGGGGCTGCGGCATCTTCTGCGCGGCTGGCGGAAACCCAAACCGGAAGCGGCGGCATTGCTCCCAAGAAAGCGGAGGGGGAAGCCTGGGAAGACCCCTCCACCGGCTTTGCGCCGAAGGTATTGCAGGAGAATGCCAGGCAAGCCTCCTCCACCGACTCTGCGCCGGAGCTATCGGAGGATAAAGCGCTAACTGCCACTGTTGCCGGCGGCCCCGCACCGGAGACTCGGGAAGAAGACGAGGCGCTTCTGGCGCGGAACGCGCTCGAGGCGGAGTACATGCTGCGGAGGCAAGAGGCCGAATGGCAGTACCGGCCGCGCATCCGGGTATCCGCCGTCAATTGCGGCCTTTTCCATCTGAGGGACCGCCCGGCGGGAGCCGACGAAACCCGCTAACCCCCGGCATAAAAGGGGAAGAAAAGCGGCGCTTCGCCACCGCGAACCAACAGCCTTTTTCCTCCGGGGCTTGTACAATGACAACAGCTTCCCATCGAAGAAAGAAACGGCGGTGACCTATGAATCTGATTTGGAAAAAAGCTGCGCTGGGCGGCCTTATGGCAGCCAGCCTGCTCTGCCCGGCGCTCCAGGGTACGGCGGCGCTTTCCGCCGGTGCGGCAGGAACTTCGTCTGCAACCGGGGCCGCTCTGTCGCCAGCGTCCGCTACGGCGGCCCCGTTCGCCGGCCGGCCGGAACCGGCTCCCGCTCCTTCCCACGCCGGCTTAAAATGGAGGAACTCAACCGAAAAGGCTCCGCCGTCCGCCTCCGCTCCGCTAGCGGCGATCCTTTCGGCTTCCGGCGGCCGCGTCTCCACTGCCAAGGATGCAGCCGCCCCCGCTTATGGGCTCGATACGGAAACGGATCGGAGTACCCGTGCCTCCGACATACTTTCGGATAAACCTCCGATTACGGCGGTTGAAGCGACCGAGAATCCGCTGAAGGACGAGGCTGCTCCCGTTTCACAGGCGGAACTGAACCGGCGCGTCCGGGAATGGATCGCGGCCTTGTCCGGCGAGCCCGGCTTCGAGGGATGGAAGCGGTCGGCTTATACCATATCACCTCTCGGTCCGGGCACGCATTCCTGGCTCATCACCTTAACCGAAGGCGTACGCGAAACGGGGTATCTGGTGGCCGCATACGATCCGGACGGCAAACTGGCCCTGGCGGAATACGGAACCGGACCGTACCCGCTTTTCAGCCTTTCCCTGCTCAAGCAGACGCTGGCCGCCCGCGGGCTGCTGGCTTTGCCGGGCGGTGAAGCGGCGTTTCGGCAGGCGGAGCGGCGGTATTACGGGCCGCTGCAAAGCTGCTGGGTTTTCTCTGGAGCGGAAGGACCGCTTTATCTTGACGCCAAAAGCGGGGAGCTGCTTCCCGATCTGACCAAGTATCAGGCCGGTTCACCCGACTCGGCCGGCATTCGGGAGGCGGGCTACACCACGGCGAAAGCGGCTACGGGCAAATCGCCGCCTTTATCGGTCATTGGCCGGGCGGCCGCGGTGGCGTTCGATCCTTATAAAAACGCGGGATGGCTTATTCGCAAGCCCGACCGCATTTCCTCGGCGGAAGAGCTGAGAGCTCTGCTTGCAAGCGGCAGGCAAATTGTGTTCTCGGCCGTTAGGTATGACGGCAAAGCGCGTTTTGTCCTTCCGGTGACGGCGGCACACAGCTGGTCGGACGGCGGCCGCTTCATCGGTCTGGAGCAGGACGGCAGCCGTTTTGTGCCGTTCGGCGCTGCGGCGGACGACTCTTTTTATCTCCTTCCTTAATCTCGTCATTGTCCTTCCTGTTTGTATGCTAAAGAAGCCTTCCGCCAGCAAGAGCGGCGAAGGCTTCTTCTTTTTTTCGTTATTTTTTGCCCCGGCCAAACCAAAGCCGGATGGATGCCGGCAGAACTCCGAACCAGCGGACGCTCCAGTCCGGCTGGCTCCGGTTTTGCCTGGCCAGCTTGTCCTGCTTCCGCTTGTCGCGAGGGGTATCGAGGTAGGACACCATCCGGGCCGTAAAATCCTGAATCAGCTGATCCCGTTTCGACGCCATGCCCATGCTCCCTTTCCCTTTTTGTTTGGTATCAGTATCGCCCGGCCGGGCTGGTTTTATTCTTGCAAGAGGCGCGCCCGTCTCCGAAAAAGAAAACCGGAAAGCCGCTTCTTTTTCTCCGAGGAGATTGCGCGGCGGAGGCGCAAGAATAATTTCAAAAAATCTAACTCCCGGCGCTGAAACCAAGGGACCGTTTGATGAACAAAGGGAAAATCCTCCGATTGGCAAAAGGGCTCCGTTTTTAAGCAACTTTCTCCAAAGTCTCACTCCATTCTGCACGGCTTTTGAAAAAACCTCTTGCAGGGCGGCCACGGGCGACGGTTACGGTATACGGTTTCAGTCCGTTTCGCGCTAACGGTTGCCACAGCACTTATTTGCACTAAAAACACCTCTTTTTTCGCTACCCTGAAAATAACGCAGCTTCATAGTCTGCGGTGCCTACCAGGGCATGGGTGGCTAACGGTTGCCACAGCGCTTATTCGCCCA
>NZ_JCAPET010000045.1:0-37177 GCF_059735245.1 Gorillibacterium sp. sgz306347 | reverse complement strand
CATGCCCTGGCGGGCACCACAGACGATGAAGTTGCGTTATTTTCAAGGTAGAAAATGAGAAAATGTGAAGCAAGACGCAGCCTGCGGTTTCGCAGCTTGCGTCTTTTTTTGCCGGCTTGGTCTTCCCCGTGGTTGAAAATTAGTCAGTATAGAGCTGCTGGAGGAAGCGGCCGTACAAAGAAAACAATTGATTGCAAAACTCCATCGGGTTCCCGAATCGGCGTTTGCAAGCCAACTTCATCCCGGCGCGTATACATTGGAAGCTTTTTTGAAGGAAATGTTCATCACGCATGACAAGCATCATGAAGAGCAAATAAGGAAATTCCTTGGATCGGCATAAAAGAACAGAAGCGTCCGCCACGGCATATCGCCGCACGGACGCTTCTTTTTTGTTTGCTCAGCTTTCTTCCAGACGGACAACCTGCTCGCGCGAGGCCGAAAGCTTCGGCAGCAGGTTCAGACGGCGCACGGCCATCGTGACGGCGGTCGCCGCTGCGGCCTTCAGCAGATCGCCGGGGATAAACGGCACCAGGACGGTCGCGACCGCTTTTTCCCAGGAATCGCTAAATTCGGTTGCATACCAAAAAACGCCGGTTATGTAGACGACCGAGCTGCTGACGATCATCCCGAGCAGGAGAAGAACGGAGGAACCGGCTCCGTTGCCCTTGATGCGGCTGGTGAAGACGCCGGCCAGTCCGGCAGCCGCGGGGAACAGCCATATAAAGCCGCCCGAAGTGCCCACCAGGATGGCAAACCCGCCGCTCCCGTGCATCAGCGGCAAACCGAGCACTGCCAGCAAAATCACGGCAAAGATCGTCAAAAATCCGTAAACCGGACCGAGCATGGCACCCGTAATCAACAGGGCGAACGTCTGGAGCGTCACCGGGACGGGGGAAATGCCCAACGGGATGGACACATAGCTGAGAACGACAAACAAGGCTGCAAAAAGCGCGCAATAGGAAATGACGCGTAATGCGTTGGAAGACTGCTGCAAGGTAAGGCTCCTCCCCCCTAGGTAGAATAAACTTGCCAAAAAGCATTGCTATTGTAGCATACAATCGGCTATCGTGGCAGAGAGAGAATGCATCGGCAAGCCGGGCAGCACAGTAAAAGGGGAGCAGCGGATGAACGGAACGTCGGATCAGCCCCTGATTCTTTCCGAAGCCAGCGTGGCGTTTCGGGAAGGAGATGGATACAGGCTGGCTTTGAAAAACTTGTCCTTTTCCTTGCGAAAAGGCGAATGGGTAGCGGTGGTAGGCCGCAACGGGAGCGGAAAAAGCACGCTGTTTCGCGTCCTGGCAGGCTTGATTCCGCTGTCCAAAGGTCGGTCGGAGCCCGGGTGGGCGCAGGACAGCCGCCCCGGCTTCGTCCTGCAGCAGCCGGACGCCCAGATCGTAGGGGAAACCGTATGGGAAGACTTGGCGTTCTCCATGGAAATAGCTGGGGCGGCTCCCGGGCGCATGCGGCCGCTCGCGGAGCAAATGCTTGAACGGACCGGCCTGGCGGTTCCTCTGGAAACGCCGGTTGACCGCCTGTCCGCCGGGCAAAAGCAGCTGCTTGCTGCGGCCGGCTGCCTGGCGGCCGAGCCCCGGCTGCTGCTGTTTGATGAGGCTACCTCCATGCTGGACCCTCTCGAGGCGGAGCGCCTGATGCATGCGGCAAAGGAAATACAGGCGGAAGGCGCCTCGGTGCTTTGGGCGACGCAGCGGATGGAGGAACTCGCTTGGGCGGACCGGGTTCTGGCGCTGCGCGAGGGAAACGTCTTGTATGACGGGCCGCCCCGGGAGTTTTTTTACGGCCGGGTTTCGGGAGAAGGACAGGGATCGTTTCCGGCTGCCGAATCTCCCTGCACAGCTGCGGACCTGGAGCCTCCTTACGCAGTCCGCGCCGCCGTTCAACTGCGAAAGACGGGCCTCCGTTTGAAGGGATGGCCCTTAACCATAGAGGAACTGGCCGAAGAGCCCGTTTTGCTGCGGCCTGCCGCCGCAGGAAAGGAGGACGGGCCATGACCATGATTTTTCGCCGGCCCTTGTTTGCTTACGGCCCGTTTCAGCTGGATCTTTCGGACGCGGTACGGGTGCTGCCGCCCGGCTCCTTCACGCTTGTGCTCGGCCCGGCGGGCGCCGGAAAAACGGCGTTTTTGCAGGCGGCCGCCGGCTTAACCCGCCCCGAGGCAGGGGCCGTGGAAGTAAGCGGAGAAGCGCTGTGGCTGCCCGGAAGCAAACGCGGAAATCCGCGGGCCGCGGCGCGGATCGCTTACCTTTCCGAACGGCCGGAAAAGCAGTTGTTCGGAAATACCGTCCGGCAAGAGCTGGCAGCCGCTCTGCCGGATGCGCTGAAACGCGAACCGGGCGAAGCGGCGGAGAAAATCCGGACGGCGCTTGCCGCAAGCGGTCTGGATGCGGACGAGGCAGCATTAAGCCGTTCTCCGCTGGCGCTTAGCGGCGGGCAGCGGCGCAGGCTTGCGCTTGCCGGCGCCTTTATCGGAGCGCCGGATTGGCTGATCATGGACGACCCGGCCGCCGGTCTGGACGCGGACGGCATTCGGATGCTGGAGGAAAGACTTCTCCGCTGGCGCACCGAGACCGGAGGAGGAGCGGTGTTCGCCTCCCGCGACGCATCGGCTTTGCTGGCGTTGGCGGATTATGTGCTGGTGCTGGCCGCCGGAAAAGCCGCGTTTTTCGGCACACAGGCCGAAGTGCTGGAACAGCCGGAGCTATTGTCCGCAAACGGCGTCGCGGTGCCCCCCGGCCTTGCGCTGGGCGGGCTGCTGCGTGCAAAAGGCTGGAGAGTTCCGGCGGACGTGGTTTTCGACCCGGAGCGCTTGGCGGAAGCGATCGTCCGCCAAGCGGAAGCGGGTACCGGGAACGTTGCGGCGACGCATGACATAACGGAGCCGGATGAAGGCCTTGCGCAGCAGGAGAAATCCAAGGACACGCATCGCGGACGCGGGCAAAGCGTCCGTGTCATTCATTCCGAAGCGGCCGAAGTGCCGGCACACGTACCGCTCCGGCCTTCGCCTCCGGGATGGCGGCGCGGCTGGAGCTCCTTCGATCCCCGGGCCGTATGGGGCTTTTTGTTTGCCGTCAGCCTGGGCGTATGGCTGCAAACCAGCTGGCCGGGGCTCCTCGCCGGGACGATCGTGACGGGGGCGGCAGTCCGGTGGTCCGGCGCTCCTCTGAAGCTGCTTCTTCGGGTGAGCCGGGCGTACTTGATCATTTTGCTCTTGACGGTTTTATTGGCCGGCTTACAGTGGGACGGAAGCGAAGGTTTTTTCTTTCAGCCGGAATCGGCGATGGAATCATTCCGGGCGTTTTACCGTTTTTTTCTGGTGCTGTGGCTCGGCCTTCTTCTTCCGCTGACGCAGAGCCATCTGCGGCTGAAGCGCGCGCTGGAGCAGAGCCTCGGGTTTCTGAAACGAACGCGGTTTCCGGTCGAAGCCGTCTCGCTGGCCGTCGCTTTGCTGTTCCGCTTTATTCCGCTCATCCAGGCGGAATGGGAACGGTTCGCCCGCCTGTCCCTGATTCGGCGCCGTGCCGCCGGCCGCGCCGGCCGGCTCCGGTTCCGCGACGTGAAGCCGCTGTTTTTTCCGTTTGTCCTGTCGGTCCTTCAGCTCGGCGAACAGACGGCGCTCGCTTTGGAGGTCAGGGGCTATGGCCTGCAGGGAAAACGCACGCATTCGTTTACCCTGAAGCTGACAGCCCGCGACATCGGCTTTATGGCGGCCGGAACAGCCGCCGCTCTGCTGCTTTTGCTGATTTTCCGATGATGAGTAGCCGCTGCTTCGGCAGCGGTTTTTTGTTTATCCACGCCAAAGGTTCAAGACTCGCCTTTGGTCGAGTTGTTATTTGAACGGCGTTCAATTATTCTAAGATGGGAATTGAACACTGTTCGAATAAAGAGAAATGGAGTGGTACTGTGAAAAAGATCATTGGCTTTTCCCTGAACAACAAGTTCGCTGTCTGGATCATGACGATCATCGTCACCGTGGCGGGCTTGTACGCAGGGCTGAACATGAAGCAGGAGACGATCCCGAATATCGAGGTTCCGATCCTGACGCTGACGACGGTATACCCCGGGGCTTCGCCGGACGAAGTGGCGGAGAACGTAACCGGTCCGCTGGAGCAGCGGGTCCGGAACCTGAATGCCGTCGAGATGGTCAATTCCTCCTCACTGGAGAACGCATCGTCCATTATCGTCCAATACGAATTCGGCAAAGACATGGATAAAGCGGAGGACGAGCTGAAGCAGGCGATTGAAGGGGCGGTGACGCTCGAGGGCGTTCAGGAGCCCAGCGTGTCGCGCATCAGCCTGAACAGCTTTCCGGTGGTTTCTCTGAGCATCAGCGGCTCGGAGAACCAGACGCTGGAGGAAATTACCGAAATCGTCGAAAGCGAGTTCCAGCCGGCGCTGGAAGGCATCGACGGGGTCGGCTCGGTCGCCGTATCCGGCCAGCAATTGAAGGAAATACAGCTTACTTTCAACGAAGCGAAAATGACGGAGCTGGGTCTGACGCAGGAGACGGTCAGCGGAATTGTGCAAGGCTCTTCCATCAAAGCCCCGATGGGCTTGTTTGACATCGACAACAGCCAAAAAACGCTCGTGGTGGACGGCGGCATCGTCACCATGGAGGATCTGCAAAACCTGGCCATCCCTGTCATTCCGGGCGCCGGTTCGGCCGGCCAGCCGTCCGCCGGAGCAGGAGCGGGTGCCGGGATGCCGGGTCAAGCGGCAGGCGGTGCGGGTGGGGCCCAAACGCAGCAGCCCGGAGCGGCTGCCGAGGCACCGCAAGCCCCCGACGCCTCCGGAGTGGCGCAGGCTCCCGCTCAGCCCGGCGCGAACGCCGGCGGGCAAGCGGCGCCCCAGCAGGGAGGGGCGGCAGCTGGGGCAGGGCTTCCCACGGTCAAGCTTTCCGACATTGCCGAGTTGAAGCTTGTCTCGATCACGGAGTCGCTTTCGCGCACCAACGGCGAGCCTTCCATCGGGATCAACGTCACCAAGACGGCGGAAGCCAATACGGTCGAAGTTGTTAATGCCGTTAAGGAACGTGGCGAACAGCTCGCGGAGGACCACCCCGGCCTGAAATCAGTCGTTTTGCTTGACCAGGCGGAGCCGATCGAAGATTCGGTCAGCACCATGCTGGACAAAGCCATGTTCGGCGCATTGTTTGCAATCGTGGTGATCATGCTGTTCCTGCGGAACATCCGGACGACCTTGATCTCGGTCATCTCCATTCCGCTGTCGCTGCTCATTGCCGTCCTCATCCTCAACCGGCTCGGCATTTCGCTTAACATCATGACACTCGGTGCGATGACCGTTGCAATCGGCCGGGTCGTGGACGACTCCATTGTCGTCATCGAAAACATTTACCGCCGCATGTCGCTGAAGGAGGAGAAGCTGACCGGCAAGGCGCTTATCATCGACGCCACGCGGGAAATGTTTATCCCCATTCTGGCTTCGACGCTGGTCACCATCGCCGTTTTCCTGCCCCTCGGCCTTGTCAGCGGCATGGTCGGCGAGCTGTTCCTGCCGTTTGCCGAAACGATGGTGTTCGCACTGCTCGCTTCTCTGCTGGTCGCCATCACGGTCGTTCCGGCTACGGCGCACTTCATGTTCCGCAAGGGGCTGAAGGAAAAGCACCGCACGGAAGAGAAGCCCGGTGCAATCGCCGGCTTTTACAAAAACGTGCTGCGCTGGTCGCTGAACCACAAAATCATCACCTCGCTGATCTCTGTAGCGCTGCTGGCCGGAAGCATTGTGCTTCTCCCGTTTATCGGGGTAAGCTTCCTGCCGGAAGAAGAGCAGCAGTACACCATGGTAACCTACAGCCCGGCACCGGGAACTCTGAGCGAGGATACGCAAAATACGGCCCTCGAAGCGGAAAAGCTGATTATGGGACGGGAAGGCGTCAGCAATCTGCAGTTTGCCGTGGGCGGAGGCGGTCCGCTCAGCGGAATGGGCATGGGAGGAGGCGGCGGAAACGGCACTCTTTTCTACGTGGAATATGATGGGGGAGTCAAGGACTTCGCCGAAGAAAAAACCAGGCTGGTCGAGGAATTAAGCAAGCTGGATACGGAAGGCTCGTGGAAGCAGGCGGACATGAGCGCCGGCTTCGGCGGCAGCAACCTGGCTCTGAACGTTTACGGCAACAGCATGGAAGACATCATTCAGGCATCGGAGCAAATCTCCGGTCTGCTGGAGGGCCATTTCGAGTTCAGCAAAGTGGAGTCAAGCGTATCGCAGAGCTACGGGCAGTACACCTTGGTTGCCAATCAGGAAGTGCTGAGCCGCTACGGCCTGACCGCCGGCCAAATCGCCCTGAAGCTGAGCCCGCAGCGGGAGCGTCCGGTCCTGACGACCGTTAAAGAAGACGGCCGCGACTACGAAGTCTATGTCAATGTAGACAAAGCCGAATACGCTACGATCGGCGACATCGAAAATGAAACGGTCACCTCGCCGCTGGGCTTTGACGTTCCGATCAAAAACCTGGTTCAGGTGGAAGAAGGCACTTCTCCGAATACGATCACCCGCCAAGACGGAAAGCTTTACGCAGAGGTTTCCGCAGACATCACCGCCAAGGATGTGGCGGGAACGACAAGCGACATCCGGGCGGAAATCGACAAGCTCCAGCTTCCTGATAACGTGACGGTTGAGTTTGGCGGGGTCAGCGAACAAATCAACGAGACGTTCTCGCAGCTCGGACTGGCCATGCTGGCCGCGATCGCGATCGTCTATCTGCTGCTCGTGATTACGTTCGGCGGCGCGCTGACGCCGTTCGCCATCCTGTTCTCCTTGCCGTTTACCGTTATCGGCGGCTTTGTCGGCCTGTTCCTCATGGGAGAAACCATCAGCGCATCCGTCATGATGGGCGCGCTCATGCTGATCGGCATCGTCGTCACCAACGCAATCGTACTGCTGGACCGTGTGCTGCACAAAGAAAAAGAAGGACTCGACACGCGCTCCGCGCTTCTGGAAGCGGCGGGCACGAGGCTTCGTCCGATTCTCATGACAGCCCTTGCCACCGTCGGCGCGCTTCTCCCGCTTGCGCTTGGCTTTGAGAGCACCAGCGGCGCGCTGATTTCCAAAGGCCTCGGCATCACCGTCATAGGCGGTTTAATCAGCTCCACGCTGCTTACGCTGATCGTCGTTCCGGTCGTGTATGAAGCATTGGCCCGGTTCCGCCGCAAACCGATTGCCGGCGAATAAGCGGCCGGAAAGGAAGGAAAAGGGAGGGCTCGCCATGGCGGACCGCAAAACGCAGATTCTGGAGACGGCCATGCAGTGTTTTGCCGAAAAGGGCTTTCATGCCACTTCGATCCAAGACATTGCGGAGCGTCTTCATATGGCCAAAGGCTCGCTCTATTTTTACTTTAAGTCAAAAGAGGATATCCTTCTGTCGCTGGCGCAGCGCTTTGTCGACGATTTTCTCCGGCAGGCGGAAGAAATTCAGGCGGACCGCGAGGCGCAGCCCCGGTCCCGGCTGCTCCGGCAAATCGTGCTCCGGCTGCGTTTAACGGACACCAGCCAGGAATTTCTCGATCTGCTTGTTCACGAACGGTTTGAGATGACGGAGGAGCTGTTCGCGCTCATGCAGTCGATGCGCCACCGCAACTTGCTTTCGCTCACCGCAATCCTCAAGGAGCTTTATGGGGCGGAGGCGGAGCCGTATTTGTACGACGGCGTATTCCTGTTAAATGCGCTGATCGACGGGTACATCGGGCATATCATGCTGGACGAAACCGATATCAACGAAGAGAAGCTGACCGAATTTATCGCCGAGCGGCTCGACGATTTGATGGAGGGCATGCGGAAACGCAAAGCGGTCGGCTTTGTTTCCGCCGAGGCGTTCCGGGAGACCGCCTCCCAGTGCAGGTTCAAGCGCCGTCCTCATGAGGAACTATTGCAGGAAGTAGACACGCTCCGACGCTTGGCGTCCGAGGCCCGGGAAGAACGGGAGCGGGAAGAGGCTTTGTCTACGCTGAATGCGCTGGAGGAAGAGCTTGCCGCCGGCACTCCCCGGGTGGCCGTGGTGAAGGGACTCTTGTTTGTGCTGAAAAACCTGAAGCTTCCCGGAGCGCGAAAACCGCTGCAAGCGCTGGAGCAGCTTTTAAAAGAAGCCGTATTCCGCGGACGAGCGGAGTAACGGCAGGCAGCATGCAAAAGGACAGCCGTTTGGCTGTCCTTTTGCTATTTCCGCCGTCCTTTTGCCGGCATTATCTTCCGTCGAAGGCGGCGTCAGATTCGCTCAGTTAAAAGGCCGCAACGGAATCTTTCGCTAAAAGAAAAGAAAACTGGCATCCCCCCTTGGACGGGAAGAATGCCAGCCGTATTTCTGTTTATTCAATTAAAACCCGGGGCTTATTGAAACACTTTAATGCGCTCGTCCAGAGGCTTGAACTGTTTCTCGCCCGGATCTGCCGTCGGCTTGCCAAACGGCATTTGGGCGATCAGACGCCAGCTTTCCGGGAGTCCATAGGTGGACTTCACCTGCTCGTCAATCAACGGGTTGTAGTGCTGAAGGGAGGCGCCAAGGCCTTCCGCGCTCAGAGCCGTCCAAACCACATATTGGTGCATGCCGGAGGACTGCTGCGACCAGACCGGGAAATTATCCTGGTACAGCGGGAATTGCTCCTGCAAACCGGCCACCACGTCGTTGTCTTCAAAGAACAGAACGGTGCCGTATCCAGCCTGGAAGCTGCCGAGCTTCTCTTCCGTGGACTTAAAATTATCGGCAGGAACGATTGCTTTCAGGGTTTCCTTCGTGATGTCCCAAAGTTTGTCATGCTGCTCGCCGAACAGAACAACAATCCGGGCGCTCTGCGAGTTAAAAGCGGAGGGAGTGTGCTTCACGGCTTCCCGTACGATTTCCAGAATGCGGTCCCGGGAAACCACTTCCTCCTTGCCGATTCCGTAAATAGAACGTCTTTTCTCATGGGCTTCAAAGAATCCTGCTGACATATCGTTACTTACCTCCTTTTTGTAAGTGCCACCAGTTCCATATTACCATTCTTTAGACCGGCCATGCAAACGGCGCGTCTCTATTGTTTGTCCAAATTTTCCGTTTATGCACCACCCAAGGACCAGCGCTTCGAAAAAGAAGCTTCACGATCCGCCACGGTCAGGGAAGAACAGGGGAAAGAAGCGATTGAGTTAACATATTATATATTATGTATACTTATAAGCGTTCCAGCAAGCAACAAGGCTTGTCGCGATGAAACCGCGCACAAGCCCCGTTAACATTTAACCTGGTTAATTAGTTCAGCCTATAACGGTTTAGACATCAAACCGGAAATCGTCATCCGTGAGCGGCTCCAGATTGACCGTCCGGACGTAGCCGTTGCCTTTTTTGGAGAAAAAGTCATGCTGCTTCGTATGCGTACTGATGCCGTTCTGGACGATGGGGTTGATTTCCTCCTCCGGGAAGCGGGCTTCCAATCCGAGGTTCATCAGCGCCTTGTTGGCGTTGTAGCGGACAAAGCTGTTCACTTCGTCCACCAGTCCGATCTTCGCGTACAACGACTCGGTGTAAGTTTCTTCATTCCGGTGCAGCTCATCGAGAAGCTGGATCAGCTCGCGCCGGGCGGCATCCTGCTCGGCGGGGGAGAGGGCGGCGAACACCTCCTGCGCCAACAGGCCGACATACAGGCCGTGGATGCTCTCGTCGCGCAGGATCAGATCGATGATCTCCCCGCTGGACGTCATTTTGCCTTGGCCGGCGAGGTAAAGCGGGTAGAAGAAGCCGCTGTAGAACAAGTAGCTTTCCAGCAGGACCGAAGCGCACATCGCCAAATAAAGGTCCTTTTGCGTAGTGATGTTGCGGTAGAAGCGGGAAATCTTCTCCGCTTTGGTTTGCAGCTGCTCATTGCCTTCGACCCACCGGAAGACGGCGTCAATTTCTTCGGTTGTAGCCAGCGTGGTGAAAATGCTGCTGTAGGACTTGGCGTGAATCTGTTCCATCATGCCCATAAAAGCCAGCACGGCTTTGCGCTGGAGCCCTTCGACATGGTCCAGTATGCCGGGCATGCCGACGCCGCCCTGCACGGTGTCGAGCAGCGTAAGCCCGCCCAGCACCTTCATATACGTGTCCTGCTCCTCGGGCGAAAGGGTGATCCACGCCATTTTGTCGTCGGAGAGAGGGATTTCTTCATCGGTCCAGAACTGCATAATATTTTGATTCCAGAACATCATCGTAAAATCGTCGTCCGGGCGGTTCCAGTTTACGGCGCGGATCGCCGGCTTGCGCAGTTCCTCAAGCGCTTGGGAAGGAGTCATGGCGTATCATCCTTTCGGGTGCGGTTTTTAAAAAAGTCGGGCCGGTCGTTAAACCGCGCAGCTGACGCACTCTTCAACGCTCAGGCGGTTCGTCCGTGTGTAATAGAGGGACTTCAAGCCTTTTTTGGCGGCGTACAGATAGCAGCGTGCCAGCTCCCGGGTCGTCACATCGCTGTTGACGTGCAGGATGGCGGAGATGCCTTGATCGACATGCTCCTGGATATCGGCAATCAGGTCGATCACCTTGAACTGGTCCATCCGGTAGGCGGATTTATAATAGAAGTAATTGTCCGCCGTCAGGTACGGCATCGGATAATAGGTCGTCGAGTTGGCGTACGTGCGGGTTTCGATCGTATCGACAACCGGCATGACGCTGGATGTTGCGTTTTGAATATAGGAAATGCTTTGCGTCGGCGCGATGGCAAGCCGGTAAGCGTGATACAGGCCGTGCTCGCGAACCTGGTCGCGGAGGGCGGCCCATTCCGCAGGCCCGGGCAGCGCCATGCCCCCGAACAGCTCCTGGACGCGGCTGGAAACCGGGCGGTAATCGTGCTCCAGGTAACGGGTGAAGTAGGTTCCTTTGGCATATTCGGACTGCGCAAAGCCGGCAAATGTTTCTTTCCGCTCCCGCGCGATTTCCATGCTCTTCTCCAGCGAGTAAAAGTTGACCGCCATAAAGAAGGCGCGGGCGAATTCGCGGGCTTCCTCTGAATCGTAGGCAATCCGGTTTTTCGCCAGGTAGCCGTGCAGATTCATCGCCCCGAGGCCGACGGAATGAAGCTCCGCGTTTGCCTTGACGATGCCGGGGGCGTTTTTGATCCGGGTCATATCGCTGACCGCCGTCAGGGCAATCATGCCTTCGCGGACGGAGTCGCGGATTTTGCCGTTGTCCATGACGTTCGCGATGTTCAGCGAAGCCAGGTTGCAGCTGATGTCGCGGCGGATGATGTCGTCCTCGTGATAGTCGCCGATTTCCGACGTTTCCTGCAGCTGATAAATTTCGGTACACAGGTTGGACATTTTGATTTGGCCGATGTCCTTCAAGGCGTGATTCCGGTTGGCGTTCGATTTGTTCATGATATACGGGTACCCGGACTCCAGCTGAATCATGGCGATTTTGGTCAGCATGTCGCGGGCGCTCATAACGGTTTTGCGTTTCACCTTGTCATTGGCCAGAAGCTCGTCGTACATTTCGTCCATGTCCATGTCGTCCAGATGGCGGCCGTATTCCCGGTAGACCGAATAGGGGGCGAATACAACGTGCGGTTTGTTCTCCTCCGCCAGCCGGTAAAACACATCCGGCACGATAAGGCCGATGGAGAGCGTCTTCAGACGGGTTTTCTCGTCGGCGTTGATCTTTTTGCTGTCCAGAAACTCCATGACGTCCCAGCCGAAAATGTTGTAATAGGCCGCTCCCGAGCCTTTGCGCTGGCCCATCTGGTCGGCATAGGAGAATGCGTCCTCCATGAGCTTCAGCACCGGCATGATGCCTTTGGCCGCGCCTTCGACGCCTTTGATCGGCTCGCCGCGCCCGCGCAGCTTGGACAGGTTGACCGCGACCCCGCCGCCGACCTTGGAAAGCTGCATGCAGGTGGACAGGCAGTAGTTGATCGAATTCAGCGAATCGTCCATTTCGAGCAGGAAGCAGGAGACCATTTCGCCGCGGCGGCTTTTGCCGGCGTTCAGGAACGTGGGCGTAGCCGGCTGCACGCGCTGCTCCATGAAGGAAACGGCAAGCGTGCGCGCGGTTTCGGCATCGCCTCGGCCGAGATGCAAAGCGACCGCCGCCGCCCGGTCGGGCAGCTGCTCCAGATACAGCGATTTGTCATTGCTCTTCATCGCGTAGTCGGTGTAAAACTTGGATGCCGCCATATAGGAAGCATAGGTGAACGGCACTTCATGGGCGGCGCGGAAGACGCTCTCAATCTCTTCGCCCGTGTACTGCCGGCGGAAGTCCTCGTAGTAATCATGCTCAATCATGTAGACGACCTGCTCCAGATAGCTGCCGAACGTAAGGCTGCGCTCGCGCACCTCCTCCAGAAACGCCTCAACCGCTTCTTTATCCTTTTCCAGACGATAGAAGCCGTCCGGTCCGTCCGGTCCCTTTTGCATCAACTGGTTATTTAACTGAATGTACCGCAAGCTTCTCCAGCTCCTCCCGAAATCGTTTGATGTCGCCGGCGGTTCCCGCCAGCTCGAATTTATGCAGTACCGGCACGCCGTACTCCGTCGAAATGGTATCCGCGCTTTTCGCGAACCCGTGCCCCCAGTTGCGGTTTCCGCTCGCTGCAACGCCGCGCAAGAGCCCTCCGTTTTTCTCCAGAAACACCCGGGTGCGGGGCGGAATCTGGCCGAACCCGGTTGTATAGGTTACCAGCGCGAACGGCTCGGATACCTGCGTGTCGTCTCCAATCTGAACGGAAGGGAGCCCGAGCTTTCCGGCGAAGCGGCGGACGTTGCCGGTTTTGGAATCGTAAACGACGAGCATGCGATCACCTCTTTGTGTATGTACCTTGCGCTTCAACCCGTGTGCGCAATGAAAAAGGGGGCACCCGGACGGTCGGCACGGGTGCGCCCCTATGTGGTCTGCGGCCAAACGCAGAACGATAGCGGATCGCGACACCGGCCCATTCTCCGTGGGCGTGCAAGGTGTTTGCAAACGGGCAGGTCTCCTGGCTCAGGCTTCTGCGCAGCGTTCGCCTTCCCGGATTCATCGGACGAATCCAGTGGCGTCTCGAACGGCTGCTCGGCCTTCACAGTGGCGGGACCGCGCCGGCTTTGACCGGACTTCCCTATTAAGCCTCTACTCTATCTATAAGAGAAAGGCACCCGTTTGAATCAATATCTTGTGATAATGATTAAAATAACTCGATATATAGTGCTTGTCAAATCTTTTTTTGTCAAGTCTGTGAAGTCGAAAGGGGAATATGCTACCATGGGTGCAGAACCGTGTATGATCTTCCGCGGCCGCCGTTTGGCTCGCCGTTCGTAAACTTGATCCCCGGGGTGCAGGCATGCTGAAATTCAACGACATTTACTCGGTTGTCTCCATTGCAAACTTGATTCTGGCTGCGTTTGTTGTGTTTTGGGAACGCAAGAAGCCGGAAACGACCTGGGCCTGGGTGATGGTGCTGCTGTTTTTGCCCGGCGTCGGGTTTGTGCTGTATCTGATCCTCGGCCAAACCATGAGCCGTCGCAAAATATACAAAATCCAGGAGGCCACCCAGAACGGGCTGGAGCGACTGATAGAAGGGCAGCGGCGCATTTTCCGCGAAAGCCGCATCAAGTTCAACGATCCGATCGCCGCCGATTACCTGGACATGATCTACATGAACCTGACCAGCAGCTATGCTTTTTACACGCAGGACAACGAGGTCAGCGTATATACGGAGGGCAACGAAAAATTCGCGGCGCTTCTGCGGGATATTGCACAGGCCAAGCATCACATTCACCTGATGTACTACATCGTGCGCAACGACGAGATCGGACAGACGGTCATCAACGCCCTGGCGGCCAAAGCGGCGGAAGGGGTGGAGGTGCGCTTTCTGTACGACGACATCGGCAGCTCCTGGCTGCCCCGGCGGTTCTTCCGGCCGCTTCTCGAAGCGGGCGGAAAGGCGGCGGCTTTTTTCCCGTCCCGCATCCCGTACCTGAACTTCCGGCTCAACTACCGGAACCACCGGAAGCTCGCCATCATCGACGGGGAGATCGGCTACATCGGCGGGCTGAACATCGGGGACGAATACCTCGGCCGCAAAAAGCGCTTCGGCTTTTGGCGCGACACGCATCTTCGGGTGCAGGGCAGCGCGGTGGCCCAGATGCAGGCACAGTTTTTTCTCGACTGGAACCTGGCTTCCCCCGACAAGCTGGCCGGAGGCGAACCTTATTATCCCATGAACGAATACGGCGGAAACGTCGGCATCCAGATCGTCTCCAGCGGACCCGAAAACGAATTGGACCAGATCCACAACGGCTACCTCAAAATCATCCATTCGGCCAAAAAATACGTCTACGTGCAGACCCCTTATCTGGTGCCGGATGAAAGTTTGTTAACGGCGTTAAAGATGGCCGCCCTGTCCGGGGTCGATGTCCGGATCATGATCCCGAGCTTCCCCGATCACAAAATGGTGTACTGGGCCACCCGGTCCAACCTGGGGGATCTGCTGGCGCTCGGCGTCAAATGCTATCTTTACGAGAAAGGCTTTCTTCACGCCAAAATGATTGTAGCCGACGGGAAAATCGCTTCCGTGGGCACCGCCAATCTGGACATCCGCAGCTTCAGCCTGAATTTTGAGGTCAACGCGTTTTTGTACGACACCCACACGGCGGATCTGCTTGCGCGCACATTCGAGGATGACATGCGGGTCAGCTCGGAAATGACGCCGGAGCGGTATCGCAGCCGGTCCACCTGGAGCCGGATCAAGGAATCGTTTGCCCGTTTGCTATCACCCATTCTGTGAAGCCGAATGGGAGTTTTTTAGGCGAATATGGTTACATAATTTTTTAAGAAACTTAAAAATTATGAAATTGGTTCAAAAGTGCCAGGTTCAAGCGACAAGTCCTATTCGTTTTGGTAGAATAATGTCGACAAACCAAGAAAATAGTGGGTCGCACGGCAAGAAGCGGCGGCCAAGGGATGGGGTACGGGATGGAGAAATCGCGCAAGGGGATAAAATTGGGGATGCAGGTTTTTTTGCTGACCACCGTATTGATCCTGTTAGCGGTCGGCACGTTGGGCGGCATTTCGGTTACGAAGGAAGAGAAGCTGATCAAGCAGGAGACGGAGGCCTCCATGCGGGTGCAGCTGAAGCTGGAGAAGACGTTGTTTGATATGAAATACCCCGGCGATTGGGAAGCGCGCGACGGCGTCCTTTACAAAGGCGGCGTAGCCTTGAACGACAATCATGAAGTGATGGACGCGGTGACGCAGTCGACGGAAGGAAACCTGGTGACGCTTTTCCTGGGCGATACCCGCATCGCCACCTCGGTTAAGGACGAAGCGGGCAACCGGAAAACGGGCACACAGGCTTCTCCCGAAGTGGCGGAGCGCGTTCTGACGAATGGCGAGATTTACGTCGGCATGGCGAACGTGGCGGGACAAGCGATCTTTTCCGCGTATGAGCCGATCCGGTCCGCCGACGGGACCCCCATCGGCATGATGTACATCGGAGACCCGAAGGCCCAGGAGAAGATTGTTGAAGCGCGCAATCAAGCGCTCGTCTTCTTCTCCTTGTCCGAGCTGGTGATTTTGCTGGTAGCGGCCGCATCCGCCTATGTGTTTTCCCGGCGCCTGACCGGCAAAATCCGGGCTGTGGAAAACAAGCTGGTTCAGGTCGCATCCGGAAATCTGACCCCGGAAAACATTCCGGTTCGCGGGCGGGACGAGATCGCGCACCTGACCGCCAACGTGAACCTCATGAACGAGGACTTGCGGACCATGGTCGCTTCCATCAGCGAGGTCACGCATCAAACGGCGTCTTCGTCCCAGGAGCTTGCGGCGGTAGCCGAAGAAACGAGCGCTTCGACGGAGCATGTCGGCGCCATTACCGAGAAGCTGGCGGGCGGGGCGGAGGAGCAGATGCTGCTTGTCCGCCAAACGGCTGAGACGCTGTCCGCCATGGGCGGCGAGATCGGACGGATCTCCGGCCTGGCGCGTGAAGCCGATACGCTGATGGATAGCGCGGCCGCCCTGGCAGAGACGGGCCGGCGGGAAGGCGGAGAAGTGCTGGCGCACATGCGCGAGGTCATGAATTCGACCCGGCAGACGCATGACGCGATCGAGAAGCTTGCGGAACGGTCCGGCGAAATCGGCGGCATCGCGGCCATCCTGGCCGGCATCTCCAAGCAGACGAATCTGCTGTCGCTTAATGCGGCCATTGAAGCCTCCCGTGCCGGGGAAAGCGGCAAGGGCTTTGCCGTCGTCGCCGCGGAAATCCGCAAGCTGGCCGAGCAATCGGCTGTCTCCGCCGAGCAGGTGAGCGAGCTGGTGCGCGAAATTTTGACCGACACCAAAAACGCCTCGGAGTGGATCTCGGCCGATTTGCAGGCCGTTCAAGCCGGGACCGATCTGTCCGAGCATATTAACGGCGCATTGGCGGACATCCAGTCCTCCGTGGCCGAGGTAGCGGCAAAGCTGGCGGAAACGACAGAAGCCATTAGCCTGCTGAACAGGGGCGGGGAAGAAATATCCGCCCTGATGGAGAAGGTCCAGGACGCCGCCGGACAAAGCACGGACGCCACCCAGCAAGTATCGGCCACCTGCGAAGAGCAGCTTGCGGCCATGCAGGAAATTTCCGCTTCGTCGCAGGCGCTCGCCGGACTCGCGGAAAGGCTGCAGGACTTGCTCGGCAAATTCCGGTTGTAAGGACTGCACCGGATTGCATCAAAAAGGCGAAGGCACCGGGGACGCAAGCACGTCCGGTTCCTTCGCCTTTTCCGTTGGTTCAAAGACGGTTCTTACAGCTTGTTGAACGTATCGGTCAGAACCGGTACGATCTGCGCCTTGCGGGAAACAACGCCCTTCAGGAGCGCCGTGTTGTTTTCCAGCTTGACCTGATAAGCCAGCTCGGCGGCATGCGCCGACGGTCCGATGGCAAGGGCGGTGGAATCGCTGTTCAAAATGTCGGTTACCACGAAGAAGAACAGATCCAGCCCTTTCTGTCCGATGATCCCGTTGATCGCGGTCTCCAGCTCTGCCTGACGCGTAAGCACATCGGCGGGATCAACCACGTTGACCTGGGCGATTTCGACTTTTTTGCCGCCCATTTCGAATTCCTTGGCATCAAGGGACAGGAGCTCCGCGATCGTTTTCTTGCTCATGTCGGCCCCGGCCTTGAGCATGTTCAGGCCGTACGTATCGATGTCCACGCCGGCGATTTCGGCCAGCACTTTGGCAGCCGCCACATCCAGCGGGGTGCAGGTCGGCGACTTGAACAAGAGGGAATCCGAGATGATGGCGGACAGCATCAGTCCCGCAATTTCGGGCCGAATTTCGACGTCATGCTCTTTGTACAGCTTCAGGATGATGGTCGCGGTGCAGCCGACCGGCTCGGCGCGGTAATACAGCGGCCCGCTCGTTTCAAAATTGCTGATCCGGTGATGGTCGATGACCTCGGCTACCCGAACCTGGTCGATGTCCGGGGCGCTTTGCTGCCGCTCGTTATGGTCGACCAGAATGACCGTTTTGGTTTCGCCGGCGACGCCTTCCACCAGCCGGGGAGCGGGGACGTTGAAACGGTCCAGCGCAAATTGCGTTTCCCCGTTTACGTTGCCAAGCCGCACCGCTTCGGCGTCCATGCCCAGCGTTTTTTTCAGTTCCGCATACGCAATGGCGGAGCAGATCGTATCCGTATCCGGATTTTTGTGTCCGAAAACCAGCGTTTTCTCCATCTTATTTCTCCTTTTGGTAGGTAATGCTTTCTTCACCCATTTTACGCTGTCTTGTCCCGGAGTTCAATATCCCACTATTATACTCGGACTGACAAGCGATCCCGCAAACAAAATGCAAAAAACGGAACCGTTGGACGGTCCCGTTCGTATTGTTGAAAAAAGAAATTGAAAAAACATAGAAGAAATGATAAAATAGCTTGGATCATATTCATGATGTAATTTTGTTTATCATATCATATTAGACCTGAACTGTCAACCATGAAGCTGGAATCAGACGCCAGTTAAAGGAGGAGCGAGCAGAGGCTGCAGAAGGTTTCCGGATCTAATGCTCGATAATGCGAAAGAGAAGAAAGACATCACTCGTCGGGGGTGCGGAGCCATATGGAAAACATCACGGGAAACGACACAAAACCGGAATTCGCTTTTGATCAAATGAAACGGGATCCTATGACGGAGCCGGTCAAGGATGAAGAAGTGACCGATTACGACATCAGCCTGCCCGCCGGCTTTAAGGTTGACGATCCGGTCCGGCTGTACCTGAAGGAAATCGGACGGATTCAGCTGCTTTCGGCGCAGGAAGAGATCGAGCTGGCCGAGCGTATCAAGGCCGGGGACGAACGAGCCAAACGCCAGCTGGCGGAAGCCAACCTTCGTCTTGTGGTCAGCATAGCCCGCCGGTATGTGGGCCGAGGAATGCTTTTCCTGGACCTTATCCAGGAAGGAAACATGGGTCTCATGAAGGCGGTCGAGAAGTTCGACCATGAAAAAGGCTTCAAATTCAGCACCTACGCCACCTGGTGGATCCGGCAGGCCATCACGCGCGCCATCGCCGACCAGGCGCGGACGATCCGCATACCGGTGCACATGTTCGAAACAATCAACAAGCAAGTGAGAATTTCCCGGCAGCTGCTGCAGGACCTTGGACGCGAGCCAACCTCCGAAGAAATCGCCAAAGAGATGGACCTCCCGGAAGAAAAGGTTTTGGAAATCATGAAGATCGCACAGGAGCCGATTTCGCTCTACACGCCTATCGGGGAAGAAAACGACTCCAGTCTGGGTGACTTTATCGAAGATCAGGATGCGTTGGCCCCGGTAGATTCCGCTTCGTATCATATGCTAAAGGAGCAGCTGGAGGACGTCCTGGATACGCTGACGGAGCGGGAAATGAACGTCCTGCGGTTGCGTTTCGGACTGGACGACAACCGTACGAGAACCCTTGAGGAAGTGGGCAAAGCCTTTGGCGTGACGCGTGAGCGCATTCGCCAGATAGAGGCGAAGGCACTGCGCAAGCTTCGTCATCCGAGCCGGAGCAAAAGGCTCAAGGACTTTCTGGACTGACTGGAATCCAAAACGCAGGAACCCGCTTCGTGGAATCATACTTCTATAAAATAGACGATTAATGTGATTAACAAATATCCGCTTACTTAATCATCTAAACGATTCATGCTGTTTCAAAAACCATCGTTTACACGCCTTCCGTTACATCCAAAAGCTGTCCTGCCGGTTCTTCCAAACCGGTGGGGGCAGTTTTTTTCTTTCTCCTCGGGGTTCCACTGCAAGCTTTCTCATTCGCACCGCCTGTTTCCTTCGCCTTCCTGTTATTCCCCCACACCAAACTGCGGGAAACCGCCATACCTTTAAAAGAGAACCGGACAGGTTCGAAACAGCGGGAAAGGAAGTGTCGGGGAATGGCGGACGGCTGCAACCGCAATGCGACGGGGGCTTGCTCCGATGCAGGCGGAAACACCACAACAGCCAGCGGCTTTGCGTCCCGGGCGGAAGGGTACCAAACAACGGCCTCCGGCGTCGGCGCCCATGCGGAAGGCATCCAAACCAGCGCAGGAGGAAGCGGCGCCCACGCGCAAAACGGCAATACGATCGCTTCCGGCGATGCCTCTCATGCCGAAGGAAGCCTGACCTCCGCAAGCGGATTCGCTTCCCATGCGGAAGGCGTTCAAACCATTGCCAGCGGCAACCTGTCGCATGCCGAAGGCGGACAAACCTTGGCCAGCGGGGTATCTTCCCACGCGGAAGGGAATTTGACCATCGCCACCGGGTTTGCCTCGCATGCGGAGGGTGAGTACGCCCTGATCGACGGCCAGCCCGTCTACACCATTGCATACGGAGAAGCTTCCCATGCGGAAGGGCAGGCCACCAACGCGCTCGGCGAAGCGACTCATGCCGAAGGGTTTCAGACAACGGCGGGCACTTTAACCTCCGGGCTCGCCGCGCACTCGGAAGGCTATTTGACAATGGCGATCGGGGAACAAACGCATGCCGAAGGGCTCCGCACCCGGGCGCTCGGTATTGCCGCGCATGCGGAAGGAGGCGACACGACTGCCTCCGGCGACGTATCGCACGCCGAAGGCAGCGCAACAATCGCATCCGCCACGGCCGCCCATGCCGAAGGCTTCCAAACCAATGCGAACGGCATCGTTTCGCATACGGAAGGGATTTCCACCTCAGCGGGCGGGTTCACCGCAGCCCATGTAATGGGGCAGTTCGGGACCGCCAATGAGGCCACCTCCTGGTTTCTCGTCAACGGATCGATCCGGGCGAAGATTTCCGGCAATACCGGCATCGGTACTTTTACAGGGGGAACCAATATGGGTCCGGCCGACTATGCCGAGCTGTTCGAAACGGTGGACGGCGAGCCGATTGAACCGGGGTATTTTGTCACTCTTGAGGGCGATAAAATCCGCAAGGCTACTTCCAGGGACAGCTATTGGCTTGGGCTCACAAGCGCGACGCCCGGCGTGCTCGGAAACAGCGGGGATTTTGTATGGAAAGGGAAGTACCAAAAAGACGAATGGGGGAGGCCGGTCGAGGAAAGGGAGCCGAAGCCGCCGCGCGAAGGCGTCGATCCGGCCATCTTGACAGGGGTTAAGCTGGAGCCGGCAATAAATCCGGCGTGGGACCCGGAGCGGGTGTATGTCCCCCGCGCGGAACGGAAGGAATGGGTTGCCGTCGGCCTGCTCGGACAGCTTCTCGTCCGGGATGACGGAACTTGCGAGGCGAACGGCTACTGCGCGCCAAACGACGAAGGGATTGCAACGCGCGCGGATAACGGTTATCGGGTTATGAAGAGGACGGGGCCGAATCAGCTTTTGGTCATGGTCAAATAAGCAAAGAAGAAGCATAGAAAAGAGAGCTTCCCGCAGGGGAAAGCTCTCTTTTTTTCGTGAAAAAGGAGGGGTCAGCGGCCCTCCCGCACGAAAGCATCCACGCGTGTTTTGATGGCATCCCGCACTTGACGGAACTTGGCCATCACGTCTTCTTCGCTGCCCGCCGCTTTGGCCGGGTCGTCAAAGCCCCAATGCCATTTCACGACGTTTGGATTCGAGATAGCGGGACAATGCTCATCCGCATGGCCGCACAGCGTAATCACGTAATCGGCCCGGTTTAACAGCTCGGGATCGATGACATCCGACGTGTGCCCGCTGATGTCCACACTAGCGTCCTTCATGACTTGCACCGCCCGCGGGTTCAAGCCATGCGCCTCCAGGCCGGCGCTTTTTACTTCATAGCGGTCGCCGCCCAGTGCCTTTAAAAAGCCGTCGGCCATCTGGCTTCTGCAGGAATTTCCGGTACACAGGAAATAAACAATCGGTTTCTTCATCTTTTCTTACTCCTTATCGACGTTTATGGGAAGCGGAGCTGCAGGCGGAAAATACTTTTTCCCGAACCACAGCGCCACGTTGACCAACGCAATCATCACCGGCACCTCTACCAAAGGACCAATAACGGCAGCAAAGGCGGCGCCCGAATGAATGCCAAAAACTCCGACCGCAACGGCGATCGCCAGCTCAAAGTTGTTGCTCGCCGCGGTAAACGCAAGCGTGGAAGTGACCGGATAAGGTGCGCCCGCTTTTTTGCCCATGTAAAACGAGATCAGAAACATCACTACAAAATAAATCAGCAGAGGAACCGCGATGCGAAGGGCGTCGAGCGGCAGTTCCACAATCATGTCCCCTTTTAGGGAAAACATAACGACAATCGTAAACAGGAGAGCGATCAAGGTAACCGGGCTAAGCTTGGGCAAAACCGTTTTTTCATACCAATCGCGCCCCTTCGCCCGGGTGAGGGAAAAACGGGTCAACAGGCCGGCAAGGAAAGGGATGCCCAAGTAGACAAAAACGCTTTTTGCGACTTCCCCCATGGTGATGGGGACGACCATTCCTTCAAGCCCGAACCAGCCCGGCATAAGCGTCACAAACAAATAGGTATATACCGAGTAGAACAGCACCTGAAAAATCGAGTTGAACGCCACCAGCCCTGCGGCATATTCCGTATCTCCTTTGCACAAGTCATTCCAGACGATCACCATAGCGATGCAGCGGGCGAGCCCGATCATGATGAGCCCGACCATATATTCCGGATATCCCCGCAAAAAAACGACGGCCAGCACGAACATGAGCAGGGGGCCGATCAGCCAATTTTGCAGCAGGGAGAGCCCGAGAATTTTCCCGTTTCGAAACACACGCCCCAATTCTTCATACCGGACTTTTGCAAGGGGAGGAAACATCATCAATATAAGGCCGGCCGCGATCGGAAGGGAGGTGGTTCCAATCTGAAACCGGTTCAGGAAGTCGACAAAAGAGGGGAGTGTGTTCCCGAGAAAAATGCCGATTCCCATGGCAAGAAAAATCCAGAGCGTCAAATACCGGTCCAAAAAGGACAGCCGCTTGTTGACCTGTGATACCATACCGTTACACTCCTTTGTTTACCGCCTAGCAGCAGCGGTCGGGGTTTTCAGCGCGCACCCGATCCACTTGTTCACGTTGGGAGGGAAGCATCTGCAAAAGCGAGAGCAGATAAGGCTTGTCATCCAATTGAAGTGAGTAATAAATCCATTGTCCTTTGCGGGCTTCCGTGACCAGCTTGCTGTCCTTCAGCTTGCGCATGTGCTGGCTTACGTTCGGCTGGCTCGTTTGAAGCAGCTCGGCCAGCTCGCACACGCAGCATTCCCTTTCATGGAGAAAGGAAAGGATGGACAATCTAGTTTTGTCGCCCATGAGCTTAAGTTCATCAGCCAATTGCTCAACCGGGATCAAGAAAAAACCTCCTTACAAGATTCGGTGGTGGACAAAATCCCGCTTCTGTTGTTTGTGCCGGAATCATTATATAATTATTTGATTATATAATACAACATTTTTTCTTCCATAAAGGATAAGGATCTTTGCGTAAGACTTTATTCTATCTGCACATGTTTACATAATATATATTATGGTAAGTAATTAGTGGTTACATGTTTGCCAAGTAGACAGAAGGGATAAAATAATTTATGCTGATACTTATTATAAGTATTATAATAATGGGGAGAAGTTTCGGTGAAGCCACTTGCAAACAACACGAGGAATGTAAAAAAAATGAACCTGGAGCTGGTTCGGCAAACGCTGCGAACCCTGAAGCAAGCCACGAAGGCTATGGTTTCGCAAGCCACCGGTTTAAGCGTGGCCAGCTGCGGCAGCATCCTTAACGAATTGACGGCCGCCGGTGAAGTGCTGGAAACGGATGTTGAGGAGTCGAGCGGCGGCCGGCCGGCCAAAGTTTTTCGGTACAACATGAATTTCTCCTACATTGCTTGTCTTATTGTGAAAGCAGGCGTTCACTCGCACTCTCTTTCTTACACGGTGGCTAATTTGGACGGAGAAGCGGTGGAGCAGGGCGTCGAAGACCACGCCAGATTAGAGGAAACTGTCCTTTACCGGCGGCTTGATCAGTTGATGGCCCGATACCCGCAAATCCGGGCGGTCGGGATTGGCGTGCCGGGCGCCGTGAATCAAGGCATTATTAACGTCTGCGACATTCCGGAGCTGATTAATGTTGCGTTAGAGACCACCATTCGCCAAAAACATGAGGTCGAGGTCATTGTGGAGAACGACATGAATTTGACCGTATACGGCTTTTATCAGAAGCAGGAGAAAGGAGGGAGGCGAACTGTAGCAGTAGCGACCTTTATTGAAGGTTCTCTCCCCGGAGCGGGCATCATGATCGAAGGGCGTATTCACCGGGGGAATACGAGGTTTGCCGGAGAGATCGCCTTTTTGCCGTTTGGGATGTCCCAAAAGGAGCAATTTCGCCGGCTTCATGACCGAAATACGTTTCACCTTTTGGCCGCCCATGCCGCAGCAAGCCTGATCGCCGTCCTCAATCCCGAGACACTCGCGCTGACAGGGAATCTGGTGCAGCCTTCCGATGTTGACCGGATCCGTCAAGAGTGCCTGAAAATCATCCCCGAGATGCATATGCCGCACCTGACCCTGCTGGAAAATCCCGATGACGATTACAAGGGCGGGTTGATAGCAATGACTTTGGAAAGCCTTTCCTATTCGCTGGAGCTGGTAGAGAAACGCAGGTGAGTGGAGAACAGCGAATCTTCATTTCACCAACGGCTGGATGATAGTTTACATAAGAAAGGAATGGAAAGCAAATATGAAAACGGAAAAACAAAAAATGCTGAGCGGCGAACTTTATCTCGCCTCTGATCCTGAACTTACGCGGGAACGGGAATATGCCAGACGAATGACACGCTTGTACAATCAAACTACAGAGACAGATTATGAACTTCGCATACAGCTTCTGAAGGAACTCCTGGGTTCGACGGGAAACAATTTTGGAATGGAGCCGAATATCCGATTCGATTACGGGTATAACGTTCACGTCGGGGAAAATTTCTATGCCAATTTTGACTGTACCATCCTGGATGTATGTGAGGTTCGAATAGGCGATAACTGTCTGCTTGGACCAGGCGTTCACGTGTATACGGCCACGCATCCCGTAAATCCGTTTGAAAGAAGCAAAGGACCGGAATACGGGAAACCGGTAAAGATTGGCAATAATGTATGGGTCGGCGGGCGAGCCGTGATTAATCCGGGTGTAACGATTGGCGACAACGTGATCATTGCTTCAGGAGCCGTCGTCACAAAAGATGTACTGGATAACGCAATCGTCGGCGGCAATCCGGCGAAAGTGATCAAACAAATCGAGCTATAAAAAAACTGCCGCTTAGCATAAAGAGCTGTGCAAACTAAACAGCCGCACGTATAAAATATCACGCATAAAGAATATTTAGGAATTTAAAAGACATTTATAGACCGATGCCAAAAAGCCTCTATACATATTCGCAAAACTCGTATTTTGTACATATGTATATATGAAGCCCCACAGCCTTGTGTTACTCGCAGTATTTTGGATCTATACAAATAAATATTTTGATAATGCCCCAATCATTTCGTTGAAATACTCCTGGTTATGTGGCACTACTTCTTTACGAGTAAAATATCGAGATATTTTAACTTTCACTTTATCTGGTTCACTTAGCAGAAATCCAGAACTAAGAATTCTTTTCTTTTGTCCGTTTAACAATTGAATAAATTCTCGAAAATCGATTTCAAAAACACCCGTTAGTTCATCTTCCTGAATAGCAAACTGATCAATCATATAATCGGAAGTAATATACAAAAATACGTTCGCTAGCTCACGGTCAATAATTGACTTGGTGATAATTTCATCTTTAATAACACCTAAGCTAATTAAATCTGAAAAGTCAACACTTATGCCCAGTTCTTCTTTTAATTCTCTCATTCCGTCCTCAATTGTTTCATCCTCTAAAATATGGCCTGCAGCAGAAATATCCAAAACATTTGGAAATTCTTTTTTGTTTTTACTCCTCAATTGAAATTGTAGAAAATTTCCGTTTTCTCGTTTGGACACTATCCAACAATGAAAGGTCTCATGCCAATATCCATTTTTATGTACTTCGTCCCTTCTGCTTACACCTTGAAGTCGATAATCTTCAGTAAAGTATTTAATATTCTCCATGTTTAATTTTCCTTTTTTATTAATTTACTCCCAATTATGGGTATTAATCCAATTATTCATTTCACTTGGGTAAATATCATTTACTTCAATATAACCTTGGCTCGCAAAAATTTTTAGCTCTTTTTCTTTACTTCGATATATTGCTTTGTAATGTGAACTTAATTGTTCCGAATATCCGTTATCCCCCGCTTACCCTAATATCTTGGGGAAGCCGCGTCAAAAATCGCCTCGTCGAGACGATTGATGGCGGCGTGACCACACGAATGAGGTGATTGGTGGGAATGTCTTCTTCTAAATCCATTGGTAAGCACAGTTGATCCATGGTATATTGAAGGTACAAAGAAGCCGTCTCCTTTTGGTTTATGGTTGGGTGGTACCTCCATTTTACCAGAGAGTGGTTTCTTTTTGTTTGACGATAAGAAGAAGAGGGTCGCCCCTCCGTCATCTATGATGACTTTTGGGACACCCTCCTTTATTTCACTCTAAATTAATTTCGACTTGATGAGAAGATTCCGGATCATTACGGCCACCTCGGCTCGTGTGACTTGCTCTTTGGGATCCAACACTCTGTCACTGCGGCCGGTTACGATTCCTGCCAGCAGCGTATCTGCAACACTGTTTCTGGCCCATACAGCCACTGAGCCTGCGTCCGTGAACTTGCCGAGCATCACTGCAGCGTCATGCCCTTGCAGTTTATCTTTCAAACCGCTGATCACCATCGCTTTGGCAATGATGACCATCGCCTGCTCACGCGTAATCTTAGCGTTCGGACGGAACGTGCCATCTTCGAAGCCGTTGATCAACCCGTAGGCCGCTGCCGTTTGTACGTAGCCGTTGAACCAGTCGCCGGATTGCACATCGCTGAACGGCGCTTTCCCATTCTCATTTCCGAGACCCAACCCGCGTACGATGACCGTGGCGAACTCAGCCCGGGTCATGTCTCGGTTCGGCTTGAACGTGCCGTCTTCAAATCCGTTGACCACCATCCGCGATCCCATGTCGTCCACTGCGTCCTTCGCCCAATGCTTTTTAGCGTCGGAGAACTCAAGAGGATGCCACACGACCGAGTACGTGCTGTTCGTCAAGCTGTTAATTTCGGCGTAGAACTTGCCATCATTCTGTACCACTTTTGTCGGCACGTGGCGTACTGTGCCGTCCGGCTCAATGACTACTCCCGTCGTAATCCGACTCGTATCGATGCCGTCCGGCAGAGCGATCGTACGCTTCACATAGGTGTTGAACTTGCTTACTTCCACCGTTTTATCGCCATGGACGGCGCGAACAGTAAAGTCAACCGCAGGGACGATCAGTGTAAATCTGCCGTTTGATGCGGCATCTTCGACCGTTTGTACTGTTGATGCTTTGGGCTCGGCGATTTCAATCTTGATAATAATATCCTGCAGCTGCACATTGCTACCCACCTGGGAGGAGATGGCGTCAATGTTGATCTGTTTCGCCGGCAGCGTATAGCTCGCATTTCCCGTCCAAATTTCTACTGTTGCCTGCTTATCCTCCATGTTCTTGACCATCCGGCCGTCCAACTCGCCTACAACAACGTCTGCGCCGGAGTTTACAGGAATAGTAACGATCGCGTTCTCGCCTTCTTCATCCAGCTTCGCCTGTAGCTTGGCCGGATCTACGGCAATCGTCGTCGTCTTAACACCGCCGGATTCTGTATTCGTTGCCTTGCCCGCACTCTCCTGCTTGCCATTGACGAGAACGATGGCATCGTTAGACGCAGGTGTCGTGGTGGTCGGCGGCGTCGAGACTGGCGGCGCCTGATTCGTCGCAAAGATCAGTGTCTTGCTCTCGCTGGCCAGTTTAGAAACAGTGGCTGCTATACGTACATTGACAGTATGTTTACCTGATAGATCCGGCACATTATTCCCGCTATATTTCACGTAGGAACCGCCGTCAACCGAAAACTCCATTGTCGTATCCAGACCATCAATTGTATTGGCGCTGTCATTAGCCATTGCTTCCGGAGCGGCGGCCCGTGATGGAACTTGCAGCGTCTGCGCTTCGCTGTCCGTCGTCGTTGTGCCGTTGCCGGTCTTCACGATCGAGAGCGACGTGCCCAGCCAGTTCAGCTCAATCGCCATCTTGCCGCTCGCATTGGCTGTTTTGCTGGCGCCATTTATCGTATAGGCTGCATTCGGGACAAATCCTGTCAGTTCTTCCGTCTCGTAGTTGATGACTGCTGCCGGTGTAATCTCCTGCGTCGCCGAGGTCGAACTCACCATTACTTGCACCGCTGCCGAAGCAAAAGCGCTGCTCGTTGCCTTCACGCGCACGTCATACGTGCCCGGTGCAAGACCGCTCACGGTTGTTCCCGTTACATCAGTCCACGTGTTCGTAGAGCTCAACTTGTACTCCATCGTACTTGCTGCGCCAGTGATCGTACCGTTCGAAGCTCCCGGATATGTCTCGTCCGTTTTGCCGACTCCCGATGGAGTCGCCGGACGGCTTGGGACCGCCAGCGTCTGCGCTGCGCTGTCCGTCGTCGTTGTGCCGTTGCCGGTCTTCACGATTGAGAGCGACGTGCCCAGCCAGTTCAGCTCAATCGCCATCTTGCCGCTCGCATTGGCTGTTTTGCTGGCGCCATTTATCGTATAGGCTGCATTCGGGACAAATCCTGTCAGTTCTTCCGTCTCGTAGTTGATGACTGCTGCCGGTGTAATCTCCTGCGTCGCCGAGGTCGAACTCACCATTACTTGCACCGCTGCCGAAGCAAAAGCGCTGCTCGTTGCCTTCACGCGCACGTCATACGTGCCCGGTGCAAGATCGCTCACGGTTGTTCCCGTTACATCAGTCCACGTGTTCGTAGAGCTCAGCTTGTACTCCATCGTACTTGCTGCGCCAGTGATCGTACCGTTCGAAGCTCCCGGATATGTCTCGTCTGTCTTTCCGACTCCCGATGGAGTCGCCGGACGGCTTGGGACCGCCAGCGTCTGCGCTTCGCTGTCCGTCGTCGTTGTGCCGTTGCCGGTCTTCACGATCGAGAGCGACGTGCCCAGCCAACTGTTATCGATGTCAATCGTGCCCGTGGCATCCGCTTGCACCGTCGTCCCGTTGATTTCGTACGAAGCATTCGGGACAAGTCCCGTCAGTTCTTCCGTCTCGTAGTTGATGACTGCTGCCGGTGTAATCTCCTGCGTCGCCGAGGTCGAGCTCACCGTTACTTGCACCGCTGCCGAAGCAAAAGCGCTGCTCGTTGCCTTCACGCGCACGTCATACGTGCCCGGTGCAAGACCGCTCACGGTTAAACCCGTTACATCGGTCCACGTGTTCGTAGAGCTCAGCTTGTACTCCATCGTACTTGCTGCGCCAGTAATCGTACCGTTCGAAGCTCCCGGATATGTCTCGTCTGTCTTTCCGACTCCCGATGGAGTCGCCGGACGGCTTGGGATCGCCAGCGTCTGCGCTTCGCTGTCCGTCGTCGTTGTGCCGTTGCCGGTCTTTACGATCGAGAGCGACGTGCCCAGCCAACTGTTATCGATGTCAATCGTGCCCGTGGCATCCGCTTGCACCGTCGTCCCGTTGATTTCGTACGAAGCATTCGGGACAAGTCCCGTCAGTTCTTCCGTCTCGTAGTTGATGACTGCTGCCGGTGTAATCTCCTGCGTCGCCGAGGTCGAACTCACCGTTGCTTGCACCGCTGCCGAAGCAAAAGCGCTGCTCGTTGCCTTCACGCGCACGTCATACGTGCCCGGTGCAAGATCGCTCACGGTTGTTCCCGTTACATCGGTCCACGTGTTCGTAGAGCTCAGCTTGTACTCCATCGTACTTGCTGCGCCAGTGATCGTACCGTTCGAAGCTCCCGGATATGTCTCGTCTGTCTTTCCGACTCCCGATGGAGTCGCCGGACGGCTTGGGATCGCCAGCGTCTGCGCTTCGCTGTCCGTCGTCGTTGTGCCGTTGCCGGTCTTTACGATCGAGAGCGACGTGCCCAGCCAGTTCAGCTCAATCGCCATCTTGCCGCTCGCATTGGCTGTTTTGCTGGCGCCATTTATCGTATAGGCTGCATTCGGGACAAGTCCCGTCAGTTCTTCCGTCTCGTAGTTGATGACTGCTGCCGGTGTAATCTCCTGCGTCGCCGAGGTCGAGCTCACCGTTACTTGCACCGCTGCCGAAGCAAAAGCGCTGCTCGTTGCCTTCACGCGCACGTCATACGTGCCCGGTGCAAGATCGCTCACGGTTGTTCCCGTTACATCAGTCCACGTGTTCGTAGAGCTCAGCTTGTACTCCATCGTACTTGCTGCGCCAATGATCGTACCGTTCGAAGCTCCCGGATATGTCTCGTCTGTCTTTCCGACTCCCGATGGAGTCGCCGGACGGCTTGGGATCGCCAGCGTCTGCGCTTCGCTGTCCGTCGTCGTTGTGCCGTTGCCGGTCTTTACGATCGAAAGTGTTTCTCCAAACCAGCCTTCAGCAATCGCAATGCTGCCTGAAGGACTAACTTTGATATCTGTGCCGTTAATTTTGTAATCCTCATTCGCCGAAAGGGCCGTCAGCTGCTCGTTCGTGAAGTTGATTGCTGCCGAAGGTGTCGTCTCCGGTAAAAGCACCATAGAAGGAGTCGTTACATCAATGTCATCAATTGCAATACTCCTTGCATTCGAGGAAAATAAGATGCCCAAACTTGTGATTCCATCGAAGTTTGACGGATTCGCGGGAACGAAAGCAGCATGTTCCCCAAAATATCCAGGGTCTTTCGTCTCCTCACCGATGGAGTCGGCATTAGGTTTAAAGGTGAAATTACCACCCCATAAACTTGGATCCGCAAACTTCAATCCGTTCAACTTAAATCGGTCACCGAATATACCATCGTTGTTTAAATCAACAGTCATTGTAATCAATAATGGAAACTCGGTATTTTCAGACAATGTTGCGTAGTCGCCGGTTAGTCCTGTCATCAAGTTAAAGGCTACGTCATTTGTTTTGATCCAAGTCTTTTCCGGAGTTAACAACTTAACAGAAACATTATTGGACGTGTTTTTTCCAGTAATTGTTTTGGCGTCAGCTGAGATTGTTGTTGTATTGCCGGTATCAAATGTAATTTTGGTGGGTGTGGCATTTACCGTCACTCGGGCCACCGCGCTCGTCGTCGTCGCCGTCTTTGTACCCGTTGCACTGTTGTCCGTATGGGTCACAATCGCATAATAATATGTCGTGCCTGCGTTGCCCGTCGGAACGCTGTACATTGCACTTTCCGCTCCTGGGATCAGCGTACCTCCCGTGTTGCTATTCGTAGAGTTGCTGTACCATTGATAGCTCAGCGTGCCGCTAGCATTGGCTGCAACTGACAGTGTAGCTGTATTGCCAACATTCACTACCTGATCTCCCGGCTGCGTCGTGATCGTCGGCGCAACTGCATCCGTCAGAGCATCGCCTATCGTCACTTTAAAAAACATGTCAATCTCTGAACAAACGTTTGAAACATTACAATAGGGACTAGTTATTTCTTCTAAGTATTCCCAGTGTACAATACCACCTGAGTAGGTATTATCCGAAATCATAATATCCATGGCGTCGGTATGCGGTGTAAAAACGAAGGTGTAGCGCTCTCCACTTGTTACACGCACTGTATCGTTGATTGGGATCTCGATAAATGGATATCTGTTATTATTCGGAGCCTCAAACGGAACATCCTGGTCATTAGTATGAATCTGTTGAACCGTTTGAGTATGCAAAACGGGCCCATTTCTTCCCTCTCCGGAACGAATCTCCAATGTCACATCGTCAAGGATCCTCGCAGAAATCATAATGCTTTCGATGACACCTGTCTTCGTCGCGGTGAAGGATTGTCCGATGTAACTCCCCGAACCAAGAGAACCTGTTACAAATGGAGAACTGGGATCATTGATTATTTCTGACTGCGCCGCTGTGACCATGTAGCTTTCGGTCATCATTTCACTATCTGTCATCCCGGCTTTACTGGCAATGGCTTTAATTGTCTGGCTGCTCGCAATATTGATCGGCGCGCTATACAAAGTGCTGCTGGTGGTCGGCGTTGTTCCGTCTGTTGTGTAATAGATCGATGCACCGCTCGTCGAACTCGTCAATGTCACTGACGTCCCTACTTCCACGGCCCCTCCAGCCGGATTGGCAGTTGGTGCAGAAACGGGAATTGTTCTAACATTAGAGATCGAAATATTATCAAAATATGGACTATCGTTTTGAGATAATGTGCCCATCTTGACTCGAAAGCCTGATATACCTTGTAAGTCGGAAACCCCTGATAGATTTCCCGTGGTTTTATACGTATTAATTGTAGAGGAAGCCGTTAAAGTAACAGGATTGCCTGATACGACAAAATCGGAACCGTTGAACTTCAGAGCTTGTATTGTGTATGTTCCGTTCGCCACATAGGGGGAGGTGGACCCCCACCGGATGTCCATACTGTTGAAATCGAAGACATAATTTGTATCATTTGTTCGAAAATCAATATAATTTATCCCTCCGCCCTGTATACGGAGAGCAGTATTATCACCGGATCCAAAACCAGATGAATTTACACCTCGAATCAAAAAAGCTGCTGTATTTGTTCCGCTTTCCGCTACCACATCAAGACCGTAATTGGCTGCGTTAGGAGCGGATAGCTGGTACGGAGTAGAGTATCCTGACGGAATTGAAGCATAATTAATACCTGATACAATGTTTGAATAAGTGATAACCCCCTCTGTCGGTGGTGTCGCTGCAAATACTTTCTTGGGCATAACGACCCCAGACACCACGCTGATCAACAACAGAATTGAAAGTGACAGGCCTGCGAATCGTCGTTTACTTTGCCTCAAAATAATCCCTCCGTAAAAATATCATGTGTTGATATAGTACTACGAAGCACTGAACAATTTCTGAACAATAGCATTTAAAACACATCACCATTGGGAACTTGCTTAATAAGCTACATTTCACCGGTGTTTTCAACAGCGGAAACAATGCTGTCCAGACCTTGCCCTAAAACATTCATGGCTTCCGCTAGAAAGGGAAATGATCGAACTTGTCGTCTTTGAGGATTGAATGGACTCGCCCAACTTCACGGCGGCTTTATCCATTTCCCGCAACACCTCGGCAGTTATCGAGTTCTTGTCTTTTAAATCGGACAAGAACTTGACAAAATAAAACAAAAAAACCGCGATTTGAGCGGTTTTTTAAGTTGCTTTGTTGTTGTCCTCCGACATCCGACAAGCAATATTTGCAACGCGAATGTACTTGTATTGTGGCTATCTGTGTTTTCATCCATCGAGCGAGTTATCATTTCAGTTGAGATTACCACCCATCATTAATAGTTATCCTTAACCTTGAGCTGCATCCGTGTTCATGTAATTGATTGCCCACATATGGCCGTCCAAGTCCTCGAAGGCCCAATGATACATAAATCCATAATCCTCAGGCTCTTCGTACGATTTCCCGCCCAAGGAGACCGCAGTATTCACGATTTCATCCACCTTTTCTCGGCTTTCGAAGGCCAATGCGATCGTCATTTGCGCATACTTTTCCGTATCAACGGCTTCCTTCTGCGTGAGCGATTTTAAAAGTTCTTTGGTGAGCAGCATGACCTGCAGGTCGTCGCCGATCACGATGGCTACCGACTTCTCATTCTCGGGGAATTGCGGGTTAAGCTCGAATCCTAGTCCGGTGAAGAACGCCTTCGATTGTTCTACGTTGTTTACAGGCAGATTGAAGCTCGTGAATGTGGACATTAAGGCCATTTTTAAACACCTCATCGTCAAATTGGTTTGTTGTCATGGTGCCTTCGTTTATTTAGACGAAAGCCGATCCGGGAATTCATCGGTTTACTTGAGGAACAAGCAGTTGTAAACCCGGCATATCAACGAGAAAAAATTAGATTGCTAAGGCCATTAAACAAACCGTCACGACTCATTCAGCAGCCTTGTAAACCGCTCTGAGATGTCAATTCCTTCCTTCCAGTCAACACCATCCTCGACTGCCCAGCATGCTTCAAGTACGCCACGTGCAATGCCCCATCGTGCAATGCGGCTGCGATCAAGGTTGAGCCGTTGCGATATAATCGCCACGCGGCGGCTTAGGACCGTATCGCAGTCTCCGTCACGATCGACGTAATTGAGCAAGTACTGTATCGTTTCGAAGCAAACATCTCCGATAATCCCTTTCGGATCGATGACCGCCCAGCCGCCATCACCATTCTGTAAAATATTCTCATGGTGTAAATCGCCGTGAATGAGCACGGTTTCGGTTGTCGTCCTTAGCAGATCCTCCAATGTCTCTTCAGCCCGTACAAACCAATGCTCGGGGAGCGGGCCTTCCGTGCCGAAGCGGTTGCGATAGCGGGCAAACGCCTCGAACCATCTTCGCAACGTGAGGAAATCCCTTTCCTCGGCGACAAACGGACTACGCAGACGCTCGAGCACCTCACAGAAAACTTCGGTCGCTTCTCTGTCATTTGTCGTAGCGGACAACGGCGTGCCGGGAAGAACACGTTCAAGCACAGCAGCGCCGAATTCATCCTTCCGCTCGATCACCCGAACGCCTCCTCTCCCTGCAAATGCAGTTAAGGTTCGCATCTCTTTCGCAAGATCTTCTTTCTCGAACGATAACTTGAGCACGATCGGCCTTCCCTCTCCATTCATGCCATGCGCGATATAGTTATAAGATAAATTGTCAAATGGCGCTACCACCTGAATACCAAAAAGCGCTTCACTCGTGGAAATCAAATCGGGCAGCGAGCGAACCCACTCTTCTACGCGCCTGCCGTAAGCCTTTACCATTTTCTCACGGAAATTGTCCGGTATTCTTGTCATGATCTTACGGAGCTCTCCCTTCACAACAACCTTTCTCATTTATTTATTGGTAAACACTCTATAGACGGTTTCCTTGTCATCTTGCACATAAACCACGTTGATTGTGCTCACTTTCCAATCCTGAAACGTTAAATAAACATATTCTCGATCAGAAATCGTAGCTATGATTCCTGTGGACTTTTGGTACCGTTCATCATTTGGTTCCAGGTAATTGATTTCAAATCTTTTTTTGCGATATTCTCCTAATTCGCTTTCGGTTAACTCGTTTATAAGTTTATTTTCCCAGGAATAACGGAAAGCCGAAACAAATTCTCCCGGCCCCTTCGTAAAGCAAAAAATAAGTTGTTTCCCGTCTTGCGTAGCAAAAGAACTCGGGAATACATTGGAGTCCCTTTCCGATGCGAATGACGAGGTATCGAAGGATCGAACCAGAGCCTTATCATTCCTATCATAAACATATACTCCGCCAGTGGTTTGAAATATTGCCTTAGCTTTATCTGCAAAAATAAGCTTGGGAGGTTCCGAGCCAATCATTAAATCATCCACTTTTGTTAGACCAATCTCAGGAATAACAACTTCCTTTTGATTTGCGGCTACCTCGGTTGAATTTATTTTGTCAGGATCACAATAACGAAGGATGATAAGGAGAATTGCAGCGCAAGCAACCAAAGAAATGCAGGAGAAAATTACAGCTTTTTTATTCATTTAACCTCCAAGGTAAACATGCTTTTCTCTCAATAGAAGAGTTTTTGCATAGCCATCTCCCGCTATTAATAAGAGTATACCATAGCATTTCAATTGAACATCAGAATTAGGTTATTATGGTATACGACGACAGAAAGAGCAAGGGATAACGAAAAATAATTTGCAGCGTCTCCACCACGAAAGTATGCTCCGAGCCATTCCCCTTTTAGGCGTTTAATCGAAGCCGCAAGAAACCTTCGCCTTGTTGCGGGTTTCTCATATCTTTCCTCCCTCCTTCAGGAATAAAATTTGACAAAGCGCAACCTATTGCGTAATGTATAAAGCAGTAATAAGCAACAGGTTGCGCTTTTGAGATGGAGGTAATGGCGATAGAAACCAAACCTTATTTATTCGGCAGTATCTTCCTTTTGTCGAACAAACTGCAAACGTTAGGCGATAACTATTTGAAGGAGATTACAGTAAAGCAGTGGTTTTTACTGATGATGATTCACAATCTTGGCAAGGAGCACCCTTCCGTTACCGAAGTTGCTGATTACATAGGCAGCACTCGCCAGAATGTGCGTAAAATGCTTCAGGTTCTGGCGGCCAACGGATATGTAGAGCTTACGGTCAATCCCGTGGACAAACGCAATCTGTCGGTGGCTTTAACCGCTCAAACCTACCGTTTCTTCACCCACTTTGAGGCCAGAGGCAGCGCCTTTTTACAGCAGCTCTTTAGCGGCATCCACCCGGAGCTGCTTGAAAACAGCAAACAAACCTTTGAAGCATTGTTTGAAAATATTGAAAGGATGGAAAAGAACGATGGCAAAAATAGCGGTCATCTATAAATCAAAATACGGCTTCACCGAAAAATACAGCCGGTGGATTTCGGAGGAACTGAGGGCCGACCTGCTTGAAGCCGATCAAACCGATCCCTCCGTATTAACGGGCTATGACGTCATCGTTTATGGCGGCGGGCTATATGCCGGCGGCGTCAGCGGCATTTCTTTGATGACGAAAAATTTTAAAAGCATCCGCGATAAGGAGCTGTTTCTCTTTACCGTAGGGGCCGCTGATGTAACGGACCCGCAAAATACGGATTCGATCCGATCCTCCCTCTCTCGCGCCTTTACTCCGGAAATGCAAGAAAAGATTAAGGTGTTTCACTTGCGTGGCGGAATGGACTACCCAAAAATGAATTTCATGCATCGGACCATGATGAATATGTTAATGAAAAAGGTGCGGAAAAAGTCGGAAGATGAGAGGAGCAGCGAGGAAAAAGCGATGGTTGATACTTACGGGCAAAAAGTAGACTTTACGGATCGCTCGACAATTGCCCCCTTGGTGCAGGCGATAAAAACAAAAGCAGGTTTTCCTATGAGCCTTCCTGCTGCGGAAAATGAAGCGGCCGCCAACCCGACGAGTTGACGGCCGTTGCCCGAAAAGCTTTGTCTTCAATTGGTTCGTTCCTTCAAGTACCAATCAACCGCATTCTGATACATAACTTTTTCGGCTTGATTTTCATTAAATATGTTGTAAATCAGTTCTATATCAGAATGTCATAGGGTCTCCTTGCTCTCGTGGAAGGAAGATCCGTCCCAAACATTAAAGCATCCGGATTCACCGAATAAATGGAACGGATAGCCTGTGCTGCATCAAGCTCGACCCTGCCAAAGCCTGTTGCTTTTCTCGAACGCCTTTGTCGACCAAGGACAAAAGGTTAGGAAAGCCTTCTTTGGATAAGCCCAGATGGTCAACCGATACAGCAGGAAGGTTTCCCAATACGGAGGCAATTTCAAGCAAAGCAGCAGAATCAATATATAATTCCACGTGCCAGCCTGCTAACTCATGAACTCTCCTTGCGAAGTAGTCTAAACGGGAAAGGTCTTCCGAGCCTCCTCGCTTAACATTAAAACGAATGTTCCTCTCCCCGCAGCCATGCAGCCTAATAATTTCTTCATCCGGTGTATCATGAGGAAGTCGGGTGACTCCAACAAAATTCTCACCAAGTTTTTGCAGTGCATCAATCAAATACGTTTGATCAAATCCTTGAAAGGAGCGGAAACCACGGCACCTCCTCTCTTGTTCCATTGTCGCACTATCTCTAAATAATCTTCACAGGTAAACGGTTCGGGAAAAATCCTTGATTCTACCCTGATAATAACGCAACGTCATAGTCTGTGGTACCCCGCCGGGGCATGGGTGGCTAACGGTTGCCACAG
>NZ_JCAPET010000044.1:0-38130 GCF_059735245.1 Gorillibacterium sp. sgz306347 | reverse complement strand
ATCCTCTTACAGGCACCATGTAAGTTTTTTTGCAAGTCTACTGCGGTTTCGGTCCCTTTTTCCCGAAATAAGCTCCGTGGCAACCGTTAGCGAAAAAAAACGGCGATTTTGGCGTGAATAAGCTCTGTGGCAACCGTTAGAGCAAAACGGCGGTGTGCTAGAGCAAAACGGCGGCGCACTACTCCCGGATCTACTGGAGGGGACTGATCCTTGAGAGGTCGGGCTCACCAAGAAAATATATGCAGATAGATGCAGAATGCAGCGAGGAAGTGCACCGTGGATTTCGCCGGGAGCCGTCTTTTTTTCAAAGGCTGACTTTCGCCATTTCACGCTGGAACGAACATGGAAGCGGGAGCTAGCTTTTTACCTCTGCAAAAGTGAAGCGGGAGCTAGCTTTTTACCTCTGCAAAAGTTTTGGGGAGGCAGCCGAAAAAACGAAAAAACCCGCACCGGAAACCGGTGCGGGGGCAGCGCGAAATCCCGGCGTGAGGATTGGCGCAAAGGCGAGGCGAAGAGTCAAAGTAGCGTACCCACCGCGAAGAGAATCACAAGCAAGCAACCGCCGCGGCCTTACCGCATGAAGCTGCATGGTTCGCTATACGCGGGTACGCGGCCGCGCCCGGCGCGCTTTAGGGAAGCCGCGAGCCGCGGGCCGTGTTATACAGCGCGTACCATTCTTCCCGGCTCATGGCGTCGCCGATCCGGACGGCATCCGCGCTGGCCGCGATGCGTTCCGGCTTCGCCGTGCCGATGACCGGCTGAATAAGCGCCGGGTGGCGCATCAGCCAGCCGAGCACAACGGCTTCGGGCGTCGTGTCCTTCTCCGCCGCAAGCCGGCTGACCAGCTTGGCCGTTTCGCGTACCGCCTCGCTTTCGGAATCAGTGGAGCGGCCGCTGAACAACCCCTGCGCCAGCGGGCCCCAAGCTTGCACCTGAATGTTTTCCATCCGGCAATATTCCAGCGTCCCGTCGGAAAAGTTGGTGCCGAGGCCGGCTTTCTGGTTCACGTAAATGCCTTGGTCGAGCCAGTCCAGCTTGGCCAGGCTGAGCTCCAGCTGATTGGCGACAATCGGCTGCTGAACCGCGGAGCGAAGCAGCAGCATCTGCGGCGTGTTCATGTTGGAAACGCCGAAATGCCGCACCTTTCCGGTTTCCGCCAGCATGTTGAAGGCCTCGGCGATTTCCTCAGGCTCCATCAGAGCGTCCGGACGGTGCAGCAGCAAAATGTCCAGGTATTCGGTTCCGAGCCGTTTTAAAATGCCGTCCACGGAAGCCAGGATATGCGCTTTGGAGAAGTCGAAGCGCTGGGGACCGCTCTCATCCTCGAAGCGGATGCCGCATTTGGACTGGAGTACGATTTGCTCCCGCAGCCCCGGCCGCTTCGCAAGCGCTTCCCCGAAAACCTGCTCGGCCTTCCCCATCGTATAAATATCGGCATGATCGAACATGGTAATGCCGGCGGATAGCGCGGCATCAATCGCCTTTTCGGCCTGCAGCCGGTCTTCCTCGGTGACCGGATTCCGGTTCCAGCCGCCGCCGAGCCCCATGCAGCCCAGCGCCAGCCGGCTGGTTGTGATCTCCCTTTTGGCAAGGGGGATTGTTTTCATCTGTCATTCCTCCCGGGCCTTTCGTGTTGGATGGTACGGCTCCATTCTAGCAAATCCGAAAGGAGCGGTGCCAGCGGAGCGGCGACCAGGTACGCTCCCGGCTCTCGTCGGACGGCCTTCGCTGCGTGCTGCGGCACCCGCCGCGGAGTCAAACGGTTCGCACCGATCCCCCGCGCATAGGCACCAAGCGGCATCCGGCTCCCGGCCGCCCGGTTTCCGAATGCGTGCTCAGGCTCCGGCAGACAATGCCCAGGCGGCTCGCCTTCGATCTCATGGTAAAAGACCAGCAGCTTTCCCGCTCGCACCGGTCCGGTGCAGCAAGCAAGCTCTGGTCTCTTTCAAACCGCTCAGGAAAGCGCGTTTCGTACCGACAAAATATACTTGGCCTGGTCCAGCGGATTGACGCCCTGACGCGGCCGCTCCACCTGAACGTCAGGCGGGCACTCGCGGTAGCCCGCGTAAGCGGCGGACAAGATGCCCCGCCCTTTGGTCAGCGAGCCGAGTCGGGCCGGAAAATCCAGCGATGTCGCCACCGGCAGCAGCCCTTCAATGTCCATCCGTTCTCCCCGGATGGCGGGCGAGTCGAATTCGCCCCGCATGGCGATGAGCTCGTTCATGAGCTTCCCGGCGAATTCTTCGGGCACGGACAGGCGGAAGCGGAGCATCGGCTCCAGCAGCTTGACGCCGGTATGGACGAGTCCGTTCATAATCCCCATCGGAGTCGCCACCACAAAGTCCAGGGGGTGCGTATGCCAGACGTGATGCTCGCCTTCGACCAGCGTGACCTTGAGGTCGGTCACCTCCCAGCCGTACAGCCCTTGGCGAAGCGCCTCCGGAACCCGCCGTTCCACTTCATTCTGATAGCTTTCCAGAAGGCGCTCCGGCCGCTCCAGCGAGCGGTAAACCAACCCGCTGCCCCGTTCGCCGGGTTCGATTTGAAAACGCAGGATCGCCCAGCAGGGCTTTGGCATCGTATAGGCAACAAAGCCCTCTCCCGCCTTCGCCGGCGTCTCTTTGTAAATGACGGACGGCGTACCGAATGAAACGTCCAGGTTGTAGCGGCTTTTGAGCAGGCCGGTCAGCACCTCCATCTGAATCGGCCCCATCACCTTGAGGTGCAGCTCCCGCTGCTCCTGAAGCCATTGCAGGTCGAGCAGCGGGTCTTCGTCCGCCAGCTCCTGAAACGCCGCCAGAACCGCCGGATAATCGGCTTCCTTTGCCCAGTGCACCTGCACCGTCAGGAGCGGTACGGCCAGCCGCTGCGCGCCCGGCACCCGGCCGGGGTCGCCCAGCACATCGCCGATCCGGGCGCGGGCCAGCCCGTAGACGGCGGCGATATCGCCTGCTTCCAGAAGGCCGATGTCCTCGGAGCGCTGGCCCTCCACCCGGCGGATTTGCGTCACCTTTTCCCTCAGCCCGCGGGTATGGTTCGACACCGCCTCGCGGTTGCGCAGGGTGCCGTCGTAAAGCCGGACATAAGCGATCCGCCCCATGGCCGGGTCCTTGTCCAGCTTAAAGACGACGCCGGACAGCGGCGCCTCCGGGTCTCCATCCGGCGGCGGCAGAAGCTCGACGATGGCATCCATCAGGCCGTCCACGCCGAGCCCGCGCCCGGAAGCGCCGAACAGCACGGGCGTCAGCCTGCCGCGCCCGATAATCGGGAGGGCGGCGGCTGTCAGCTCCTCCGCCGAAACGCCGCCGTCCTCCAGGTAGCGCAGCATCAGCGCATCGTCCTGCTCGGCGGCCGCCTCCAGCAGCAGCGTGCGGAACGGCTCTGCGGCGGCGGACGCAGCGGCGGAACCTTCTTCGCCGACGCCCGCAAGCAGCCAGGACGCGCCCGAGAAACCGGCTTCCGCGCCTAGCGGAGCTTGAACCGGAACGGCGTCCGGCGTCAGGAGCCGGCGGATTTGATCCAGCACCGCTTGAGGGTCGGCCCCGATCCGGTCCATTTTATTGATATAAAATAACGTCGGCAGCTTTCGCTCGCGAAGGGCCTGCCAGATCACCTCGGTCTGGGCCTGCACCCCTTCCACGGCGGATACGATAAGAACCGCTCCATCCATGACGCGCAGCGAACGCTCCACCTCCGACAAAAAATCGACATGCCCCGGCGTATCGACTAGATTGACCGCCGTTCCTTTCCATTCAAAACGCGTGACCGCCGCCCGGACGGAAATGCCCCTTTCCCGCTCGACCTCCAGCCAATCGGTCTGGGCCGTCCCGGCGTCCACGCTGCCGAGAGAACGGATGCGTCCGCTTCCGTAAAGCATTTGTTCGGTCGTTGTTGTTTTCCCCGCGTCGACGTGGGCGAACATTCCCACGTTGCGCATGCTGCTCCGTTTGGCTTCCATGCCGCGCGCACCCTCCCGTTTTGATTCCCGGGTCCCGTTTCGCGCAAAAAAAGCCGCTGCGTCAAATCGGGACGTTCGTCCCCATTTTACCGCAAACGGCTTCGGGCGGCGAGAGCGCTTCCGTCAGACTTCTTTTCGCTGAAAATAAAAGTAACCGGCAAAGAACGCGGCGAGAAAACCGCCGAGGATGACGAACACCAGGGTTTCCAGCGAAACGCCAAGCCCCCAAAAGTTGCCGTACGACTCCGGCAGCATCGCCAGCACGGGCTGCGCCCAGGGATAATACGGGCCGAAATCCTCGGACTGCATGATCAGCACATTCGGCAGCGTGAAGATGACGTTAATGGCCAGCGGAGCGGCAAAGTTGGTCCACCCGACCGAAACGGCCATCTGCAAAGCGGCGATCGGCAGGCAGGCCAGAAGTCCGTCCGCCACCCGGGACAGCAGAAGTCCCCAGGGAATCCCGTCCAGCGGCAGATGCAGGGAGCCGGCGAATAGCAGACCGGCCAGAAACAAAAGCTGTGTGCCCGCAAGCAAAAGCACCACGAGCAAAAATTTGACGCCATACACCGAGCCGCGCGAGACGGGCAGCGACAAAAATTGCTTCCAGCCTCCGCCGGCATGCTCATAGCGGCAGACGAAGGCGGCCAGTACGCCGGCGAGCAGCGGCAGGAACAGCATGCCGTGCACCATTGCCATGCTGTTCAGCAGGAGCTTCCACCGGTCAGGCGCAGCCAAATCGCCGGAGCCGGAGCCGTCCACGAGCCCAACCAGCGTGGCCAAAGCCGGGCTGATCGGCAGGATCAGCCAGATGACCGATTTGCGCAGCTTGATCCATTCCGCCCCAAACACCTTACCCAAGCGGCCCATTCAGTCCACGTCCTTTCGTTTAAAATGCGCAGCGCCAATCAGGAACAGCACCAGACCAAGCCCGACGCCCCATGCCACCGACTCATCGGGATTGATCAAAAGAGGCAGCCGCCAGATGAGCCAATTGGGCAAATTCAGCGCATACAACGACAGCACGGTGCCGAAAATGCCCAGCGTAATCGGCAGCGCCTGATTTTTCATGACGATCGAAAGCCAGTTTTGCAGCGCCAGCACCGCCGTCCCGGCCAGAAACGGATAAAAAGCCATGACCAGCAGGTCATCAATCGGCAAATCCGCCAAGGGAAAACCCAGGAGAAGACCGAGGCCCGCCCCTGCGAGCATTAGCAGCAAGCAGGAGCAAACAAGCAGCGACCAGTTGACCAGAAACTTGGACGCAAAGATCTGAAACCGGCTCACCGGCAGCACCATCCACTGCTTCCAGGCGTTGGTCCGGTGTTCCAGACCGGCGGACAGCGAAGCGATGAGAGGCATCCCGAGAAGAAGCGCCAAGGCGGCCAGTCCGGCCATTCCGCCCAGCAGCTCCCCCCACGGGTCGGCGGCGGTTTCTTTCATCAGATAATCGTAGCGCAGCCCGTAATTGGCGGCCTGCAGGCCGAATACGCCAAGCGGGCCGAGTACCGCCAGCACCAGAACAAAAGAGCGGCGAAGCTTGAGGAAGTCCGCCGAAAGCACGCGGCGGATCATAAGCTGTCGCCTCCTCCCACGTAGTCAAGGAAGATGTCCTCCAGGGACTTTCGGATTTCCTCCACCCGGTAGACGGATTGCCCGCTTGCGCACAAGCCGGTGACGATTTCGGCGATTTTTTGCTCCGGGGGCTGCTCGATGTACAAGCCGTCTTCCTCGCGGACGGCGATATAGCCGGAGGCCGCCACGGTGCGGATGGCCTGCATCGGGTCGCTGACTACCAGCCGGATGCGGCTGGAGGACTGGCGGCGGAGCACCTCGATGGAATCCTCGAACATCAGCACCCCTTGGCGGATGATGCCCACGCGGGTCGCCATCTGGTCGATTTCGCTGAGCAGATGGCTGGAGACCAGCACGGTCATGCCCTGCTCCGCCGGCATGCGTTTGATCAGCTCGCGAATTTCATGGATACCCGCGGGGTCCAGTCCGTTGGTCGGCTCATCCAGGATGAGGATTTCCGGCCGGCCCAGCATAGCGGCTGCGATGCCGAGCCGCTGCTTCATGCCGAGCGAGAAGCCTTTGACCGGCCGCTTCGCGTCCTTGGTCAGCCGCACGGCATCCAGCACTTCGTGAATGCGGGCCTTGGGCGCATCGAGGACGCGGCGGAGGATCTCCAGGTTTTCGATCGCGGTCAAGTGGCCGTAATAGGACGGCGACTCGACCAGCGAGCCGACTTTTCCGAGGATGGCCAGCTTTTCCCGGCGCAGGTCCTTTCCGAATATTGTCACGCCGCCGCTCGTCGGGCGAATCAGTCCGAGCAGCATGCGGATCGTCGTCGTTTTGCCCGCCCCGTTGGGGCCGAGAAAGCCGTAAATGTCTCCTTTGCGGATACGCAGGTTCACCCGGTTGACGGCGTTGCGTTTGCCGTAGGTTTTGGTCAGTCCCTTGGTTTCAATCATGAGTTCGTTCATCGTTTTCTTCACCTCGGGCTTAATCATAAAGGCGCAAGGTTAAGGCCGGGCACCGGTCAAGTTTAAATTTTGTTTAAAACGGCGACCGCCTTTCAAAAGCTTCCTGACAAAAAACGAACACCCGAACACGGTCTCTTGACTGCTCCAAAAAGCGAATACTTGCCTCCTGCCCGCTCCAAGAACGAACACTCCCCCTTGTCCGCCCCACAAAGCCAATATCCCCCCTTGTCCGCTCCAAAAACGAACACTGCCCTTTGACCGCACTAAGAAGCGAATACTGCCTCCTGATCCGCAGCGCCATCGCTTCGAAACCCATCCTCGGCCACTCTAACGGTTGCCAGAGAGCTTATTTGCCCCAAAAAGAGGAGTTGCCAATTGTAACGGTTGCCACAGAGGCTATTTACGACTTTTTGCTTATAGGAACCCTTTTTTTCGCAAATAAGCGCTGTGGCAACCGTTAAAATAAATTAAGGCCGTTTTTAGGGCGAATAGCCGCTGTGGCAACCGTTAGCCTTCATTGCCCTGACTTTCCCTGGTTTCCATGACTTGCCCTGACTTGCCCTGGTTTGCCATGACTTGCCCTGACGCGAATGCCCCAGAAATGAAGCTTGAAGCTCCCTTTACTTGGGGGAGAGATTAGCGAAGATTGAAGCGAAATATCATGTCCAGCGCATTTGATCAAACATTGGCTTTCGGCCGGCACGCCGGGAAAACAAAAAATGGACCCGAAGGTCCGTCAGATTGTCGAGAAACCCGGCTCATTTTAGTGCCCATGGGTTTCTTTTGTGTTGTCACTGTTATAAAGGGGAAAAACGAGGTATTCCGTTTATCTCAGCGATCCTGGTAGGTCGCCATCTCTTTATGTTCTTGAAGGCTACCGTCTTCAACGCCCCTGTTTACTCGCTCACCCTCCCTTTTGTCTCTGTTTTCTTGGCCAAAGATTGCAACTGGCGGGACACAAGCCAACGATGACCAGGGAAAAAGGGTAAATAGGTGCACAGCGACACTTATTTCCGATGATTTCTCGCTCCAATCACGAAATAATTCCATACACGCACTTATTTCCGGCTAAACAAGCGTTATTCGGAGGAAACAGAAGAAACAGTTGCTTTTCTGCACTTATTTGGTCGAAAATAGCTAAAAATGATGTAAATAGTTGCTTTTTCGCACTTACTGTCCCAGCCTGCCAGCGTGAAACCGTCGGGTTATTGAGAATTTTCACATCCGCCGCCCTTTTGCCGATAGACGCCCACCACCTTGTCGTTCTTCCAAACTTCGATGTCGGAAGGGGCTGGTCTCCGAATCCACCGGTAAGCCAATTTGGTTTGGATTTCCCACTCCGCTCCAATTGACGTTTGGAACGAATGCCGTGGAGACAGTCACGAAAAATGGTTGTTCGATAGCATCAACATTAAGGTGGTACCCGCCGAATAAGATTAATTCGCACAAAAAAGGTTATCGAGACTTTCCCAACAGCCTGACGGACCCGAAGGTCCGTTTATCTACGCGTAAAAATCGTAGTCTGTAACGGATAATCCAGCGATTGAATGGACTGCCTTATGGATACCCGTATCCCGTGCCGGCAGCCGGCCGAAGCCGTCTTACCGCCTCCGCCTAATCCGGCTGGGTGAACGTAGTTGTCTTACAGCGCCCACTTACGACCGGGCGGCTCATACAACCGGATGCGCAGACCCGGTGATAGCCGGTCCGTCTCTCGGCGCAGTCCCAGTTCGCGCACCATCAGTGCGACGATGGCGAGTCCGATGCCCGCGCCCTTCTGGTCGGACGCGGCGTCCACGCCCGGCCCCCGGTCCTCGATGACGACGCGCCATTCGCCCCCCGCCGAAACGGACGGCTGCTTGACGGTGTCCGGACCATCCTCCTCCAGGGCGTTCGTCCAATGCTCCGCTTTTTCCACACTCGGCGCTAAGACCCCCGGCTCCGCCCCGCGCCATGTCGCTTCGTCCGGGCTTCCAGCCGCCGGACTCCCCGCCGCCCCGGGCGCAGCTCCGCCAGCCGCCCCTCCGCGCCATGCCGCTTCGTCCGGGCTTCCAGCCGCCGGACTCCCCGCCCCGGCGCCTGCTCCGGCTTCCGCCGCTTCTCCTGCCGGCTCCAGCGCGATCCGCACGTAGCGGCCCGATTTGGCATGCCGCAGCACGTTCTGGAGCAGGTTGTCGACCACCCGCCCCAGCCAGCGGGAGTCGGTCCGCCAAAGGACCGGCGTCTCCGGCAGATCGATGTCGATTTCGAAGCCTTCCGCCTCGAACAGCGGGTACCAGCTCGCCGCCGTTGTCCGCAGGAGCCGCGCTACATCGGTTTCCGCCGTTTCCTTCGGGTATTTGCCCGCCGCGAGCAGCGTATAGGAGAGCAGGTTGTCGATCAGCCGGTTGAGGTCGTCCGCTTTGGTTTCGATCAGCGCAAGCGACTCCTTGCCCTTGGGGGACAGCGATTCGCTCCCCATCGAATACGCGTGGCTGCGGATGATCGTCAGCGGCGTCCGCAGGTCGTGCGACAGGTTTGCAATCAGCCGCTTGCGCAGCTCCTCCTCCGCCTTTTCCCGGCTGCGTCCTTCCTCCAGTTCGCCGATCATCCGGTTGAACGCCAGCTCCAGGCGCCCGATCTCGTCCTCCACCCGCACGTCCACTCGTTCCGGGATCGTCCGGCCGTCCGGCACCGCCATCGCTTTTTCCAGCCGGACCAGCCGCTTGCGGATGCGCAGAAAAAACCAGCCCGAGCCGGCCAGCGTTACAAGCATGACAACCCCGATGACGACGATCAGGTACTCATCTCCCGTGCTTTCGCTGCCGCGAATGGCCGAAATCGGAATCTGGAGCACCATAAAGCCGTTCTCCGGCTTTTGCCCGATGAACGCCACCACGGTATAGGGATCGGCGCCGTAGCTGTCCTTCATGAACTGTACCGTTCGAACCGCGCTCCACTGCTCCGGCAGCCCGGGCTGCCGGGGGAGCTGAAGCCGTGTCGCTCCAGCGCCGTCCACCCAAAAAACGCTGGCCTTCGGAAATTTACCGCGGAAAGCCGTGACCGCCCGGTCCACCTCTGCGTCCGCCGTCCCGTCCAGCCGTCCCGCTTCCGCATGCCACAGCTTTTGCAGCTCTTGACGGTCGGCATAGGGATTCGGATCGGTTTGCGTGACAATCCGCAGCGTCTCCGGCAAATAAAAGAAAGCGATCGAAACCGGGATCATCAAGGGCCACGCCAGCATGGCGGCCAGCACCACCAGCAAATATTTGACCATCAGGGAGCGGCGCCACTTCATTTTCATGCCCGCACCCGGTAGCCGATGCCCCGCACCGTCTCGATGATTTGCGGATTGCCGGGGTCCAGCTCCAGCTTTTCGCGCAGGTACCGGATGTGCACCATCAGCGTCTTGTCGCCTTCAAGGTACGGTTCCCGCCAGACGGCCTCGTAAATTTGCTCCTTGGTCAGCACCTGATTGGCGTGGCGAAGGAAATACTGAAAAATGTGATGCTGCTTGCCGGTCAGCAAAATTTCCTCCCCATTCCGGCTGTCCACAATGCGGTTTTCTTCCGGGTAGACGGTCAGGTGGCCGAGCGCCAGCGATTGAGGCGCCGAAGAGCCGCTGCGGCGGAGCAGCACCTCGATGCGGGCGGACAGCTCGTCCGGATGAAACGGCTTGGTCAAATAATCGTCGGCAAACTCCAGGCCCTGCAGCTTGTCCTCGATGGAAGCGCGGGCGGACAGCATCAGGACGGGCAGGTCGGGGCGGGCCCGCTTGAGCCGCTGCCCGACCGTATAGCCGTCCAGACCCGGCAGCATCACGTCCAGCACCGCGAGGGAAGCCGTCTCCGCATACGCCTGCGCCTCTTCCCCCGATGTGAGCCAGACCACCTCGTAGCCCCGCTCCGTCAAGTGGTCGCGGACCCAGCGTCCGATTTCCTGCTCGTCCTCCACATACAAAATCTGCCTAGCCATCGCCTATGCTCCTCTCACCAGGGAACGCCGTCCCCGTCGTCATCCGGCCGTTCGGCGGCGTTCGCCTTCATGCGGGCCACCACATCGTCCAGCTCCTCCGGCCGCAGCAGCTCGACGGGCGAACGCCCCTTCTCGAACTGAAAGGCATCCCCCTCGATCAGCACGACATATTTGCCGTTCATCCGCGCGATATGAACGCTCCGGCCGTACTCCTCCATTTTGGCCCGGATCGCAACGCCGTCCAGCTTGAAGCGCATTTCCCATTCGGGCTGCAGCTCGGTGATCTGCGATGCCGCCTCCACCACCTGCTCGTGTGTCCAGCGCTCCTGCAGGCCACGTTTGTCGCCAGCGGCCCAAAGCTCCAGCCGGTGCTCCTCGCGCCGAAGCTCCTCCTGCCGATGCGTAAGGCGCGGAGCGGAGCTGCCGGCGGCCGGAGCGCCGGAGACGGCTTCGTAGCCGCGGGTGTCATAGCGGCCGTCCGCGCCGACAGCCAAATCCGCTTCTCCGGGAGCGCCTGCGTACCCGGAAACGCGGCCGTCGTCCCCATACGCTGCTCCCGCACCTTCCGACATCCCCGACCGGTCATACGGCTCATGCCCTTCGCCATGACCCGCCTCGGGGTACTCCTCTTCTCCAGCCGGGCCCGGATAGCCGGCGGCCGCAGCTCCTTCCGCGCCTGCGTAACCGCCGCCGGCCGACGCTTCGTCATCCCAAGGCGGAGCGTCCGCGCCCAAATCCCCTCCGGCGCTGCTACTGCCGGCTCCATTCATCCGCGGCCAGCCGGCCGGGCCCTCTTCGCCGGAGCCCTCCTGCCACTGCGTTTCCATATACTGCTGCACCATGTTCAGCATTTGCTCCTCGACCAGCTCGGGCCGGGACTTTTCATAGGTGACATACTTTAAAAAATCCTCGAAATAACGGGCATGCGACGCCTGGTGGATCTTCAGCTCGCCTTCCTCCAGCATGCCTTCCTCGGGCATGTTCGGATATTGCACCGACTTGATGTTCCGCGCGCTGATCGCCATCTCCACCTGGGACACCAGGCTCTTTTCGTCGGAAATGCGGGCGATTTTCGGCTCGAAGTCGCATTTCAGCACAAACACGAACGGCTCGTCGAAATAGCGGTCCAGCCGGGCCGCGGCCACAATCAGCGCGCCGCCGCGCACAGAGCTCGTATCCAGATAGCTCCGGACCAGATCGTCGCTGGCGTTTTTGAACGCCTCCGACCCTTCCGCCGTGCGAAGTCTTTGAAACAGATTATAATTCGGGTTCGCCGTCAGCTCGTGACCCGGCTCAACCATAAACCGGCCGATTTTGGTCGGCGGGTTTTCGGTCGCCGGATTTACCTCCGCCCTGCGCTTGACGATGCGGGCGAATTCCCCGTCCAGAAACGATTTGATTTCGCTTTCCAGGTAAGCCTCGCGGTCCAGCGTCCGGTAATGGCGGTACGCCTTAGTCGCGTCCTGCTTGGCTTCCTCCGGTTGAATCACAAAAAACGAGAGATGCAGTACGGTAAAATCCATCGGTCCGTCTCCTTGCGTAAATGGCTTGCTGTGCTCCTTCTAACTTTACCGGGGCGCTTCCGGGCTGTCAAAAGCTCTTTTCCGCAGCGGGCATTTGTGAGATGAACCACCGTTCTGGTTAACGGGCCCGGGCCCTGCGGCGAATTACCATTTGAAAGAACACGGTTGCCGAAAAAGACGCGGAGGCGATTTGGAACTGCAGGAGCGGCAGCGTTCGGCTTTGGTTTCGGATTTCCTCCACGATTAACGGCTTATTCATGAAATCCGAAACCAACAGCGGCCGGAAGTCCCAACTCGCTGCAGGGCCGGTACCAGGCAACAGTTGGCCTTTGAAAAATCGTTGCGCTTGCAACCATTTGCCCGCTATAATAGCAAATGTACCTACAGGAAAGGAAGTGCCTTCCCATCGCAGAGCCCTTTGAATCGGCCGGCAAATGGATTTCCGTTGTCGACCGGCATACGCAAATGTACATTTCCCGCCGTCTGCGCCCGTTTGGCGTCGGACCGGGGCAGCTGCCTTTTTTGATGCATCTGTTCCGCCAAGACGGCGTTTCCCAGGATTATCTCGCCAAGGAGCTTGTCGTCGACAAGGCGACGGTAACCCGCGCCATGCAGGCGCTGGAGGAGAACGGCCTGGTCGTCCGCAAAGCATGCGAAACCGACCGCCGGAAAAACCTCGTCTACCTGCTTCCCAAAGCTCATGAAGTGCGCCCGGGCATCCAGGAAGCCATGATGGCCTGGGCCGGCGTGCTGACCAACGGAATGACGCAAGAGGAGACGGCTCTGCTTATCGGACTGCTGAAGCGGGCCGCCGATAATGCGTTCGACGACCTGAAAAACCAGCCGGAGGCTCCCTCCGCGGAATAAACAGAAAGAGAAAGAAGGTTGCATTCGGATGGAACCCAACCAAACAGCGGGCCGGGCGGCGGCCGGCAAACCCGATCAGGCGGAAAAGCTGCTGCGTCTCATGCTGGTCACGCTGATCATCTCGGTTATGAACGGGACGGTGTTCAATCTCGTTCTTCCCGAAATCGCAAAGGAGTTTACGCTTTCCTCCTCCCAGGTCAGCTGGGTCATCACTGCCTACATGCTGGTTTACGCCATCGGCTCGGCCGCGTACGGCAAGCTGGCGGACAAGTACAAGCTGAAAAACCTGATCACCTTCGGGCTGATCCTGTTTGCCTTCGGCGCGATTCTCGGCCTTGCGGCAAATGCGTTCTGGATGATTATCCTCGGCCGGGTGCTTCAAGCGGTCGGCGCGTCGGTCATCCCGGCCACCGCCATGATCATACCGGTCCGCTATTTCCCGCCGGAAAAGCGCGGCCGCGCGCTCGGCTCAAACGCCATCGGCATTTCGCTCGGCGGCGTCATCGGCCCGATTCTTTCGGCTTTGGTCGTGGGGGCGGCCAACTGGCGGTTTTTGTTCCTCATTTCCCTTTTGCCGCTGCTTCTGCTGCCTTTTTTCCGCAAGTACCTGGACGATGAAAAAGGAGCCGAAACCAAAACCGACATCCCCGGCGGCGTGCTGCTTGCCGGATCGGTCGCTCTTTTTCTCTTGGCCATCACGAACTCGATGCCTTGGCTGTTCGCCGCCGGCGCTGTCTTCGCCGCTCTGTTCGTGGTATGGATCCGGCGCGTCCGGGAGCCTTTCGTGCAGGCGGAGCTGTTCCGCAACAAGCAGTATTCGATCGGCCTGATCGTCGCTTTTCTGATTAACGGCATGTCGTTCTCGCTGCCCTATCTGACGCCGCAGCTGCTCTCCCATGTCAACCAGATGGAAGCGGCCATGGTCGGGTTTGTGATGGTGCCCGCCGCCCTCTGTTCCGCCCTGTTTGGCAAAAAAGGCGGAGCGCTCGCCGACGAGCGGGGCAACCTGTTCCTGCTGTACACGGCGTCCACGCTGCAATTTATCTGCTACCTGCTGCTTTCGACCGTCTCGGGCCGCTCGCCCGTGCTGATCGCGGCCGTTCTTATCATTGGCTACCTGGGGCAGACGCTCACATCCCTGGCGATTTCAAACGCCGTCTCCCAAACGCTTTCGCGGGAGAACACCGGCGTCGGCATGGGTCTGCTGTCGCTCGGCAACTTTATGGCAACCGCAACCGCCACCGCGATTCTCAGCAAAACCCTGGACAGCGGAGCCGGCTTCTCCTTGAACCCGTTCTCCCCGACCGAAGGGGCTTACGTTTACAGCAACATATACCTGATCCTCGCCGTGGCGCTGGCCGCCGTCGTGCTGGCGTACACCTTGCTCCTACGCCCCGCAACCGGGAAAAGAGTGCCCGAGGTCGCTCAAGTGTCTAAAGCGAGAGATTCGATGTAAAAAGCGCCTTGTTACGGTTCTCCAGCTTCTTCTCAGTTCGCCGATCAATTTCAAAACGACCCGACCTTCAAGAAGGTCCGGTCGTTTTTATTTGTCTAAAAAGTCATCGGTGGTGCACCGGCTTCACTGGGCGAAGCTCCTAACGGTTGCCACAGCGCTTATTCAAGGCAAAAACGCCCTGTTTTTGCGCTAACGGTTGCCACAGCGCCTATTTCGAGAAAATCACCTGAAACAACACAAAAAACCGAAAATAAGCGCTATGACAACCGTTACAATTTCTAACCCTTCTTTTTAGGGCAAATAGCCGCTGTGGCAACCGTTAGCTTCGTTCCCCATTCCAAAAGAGGGTGTCCCAAAAGCAGGTTTCTGGAACAGACCACAAAGCATAAAAGAGAATATGACGTAAAAACGAAGGAGCTAAGCGATCTGTTTTCGCTTAGCTCCTTCGTTCTTGGCATCAGCCGCCGCCTTCTTCAGCAAATTGTGGGCAAGCGAAAGCCCCCGACCTCAAGGCTGACCTTCGGCAAGCCTCGAAGCAGGAATCGTTTAAAGCCTCGGTTGTTCTTCAGATCGCCAAATACCGGTTCCGGTTCAATCATTCGTCTCCTGGCCAAGGCAAACCCCTCCTCGCTGCGGAGCCGTTGGCGAGCTTGTTCCTTTAACCGCCAATACGTCATGCTGACTCTAATTTCACGGTTACCTTCGTACACTTTGCCTTCAGCGGACAGTCTTCGCAATCGGCACTTCGATAATGGCGGTATTCAAGTTCGTAGCCGCTTTCTGTCTTTTCCTTGTTGACGCGGCGGAAGTGGAGCGTCTGTCCTCGGCACAGGTCCAGGTATCGGCCTGCTTGTTATACGTCCAGTTCTCGATCTTTCCGACTTCTCGTTTCCAGGCTTTGCTCTTCTCCCGGTGATAGGTACTGTACTTGACGATGGCGTCGATGCCATGCCGATCCAGGTACGCGTAATTTTCTTCACCGCCATATCCTGCATCCGCGATCACCGTGCCGGGCAACTTAGTGAGTTGGCGTTTGAGCTTCTCCAGATGCGGGATGAGGCAACGCGTATCGGTCGGCCGCTGGTGCACGCTGTAGCCGAGGATGAACTGGTTCTCGGTACCGATCTGCACATTGTACCCTAGCTTGAGCTGGTCGTTTCGCATGTGGTCTTCTTTCATCCGCATGAATGTCGCGTCGGGATCGGTTTTGCTGTAGCTGTTTCGCCGACCGAGAATGGCTTCGTGCGTCTCGTATTTCTGGAGGCGAGGAAGCCAGTCCTTACGGATCGTGCGCACCGCCCTCTTGAGTGGCTTGTCCTTTGGTTTCTCCTGCAGACGCTCCTCCAGCTGCCGGACCGCTTGCTCCAGCTTTTCTCCCGTAATGGCACACGACTCTCCCAACTCCGGCAGGTCTCGGCCCACATGGGTTCCGTCTTCTTGCTTTTCGGCTTCGTCAATGGCAGCAAACAACGCCTGCACCTTCTCCTGGAGCTTGGCCTTGTGCTTGACGACGGCCTTTCCCCATACGAACGTGTACCGGTTGGCATTGGCTTCGATCTTGGTACCGTCGACAAAGTAGTGATCCAGCTGGACGTATCCTTCCTCGGCCAGAAATTGAAGAACGGCCGTAAACATTGTCTCCAGCACCGTTTTCATCCGCTCCGAGCGAAACCGGTTGATGGTACGGAAATCCGGTCGCTGTCTGCCCGCGATCCACATGAACAGGATGTTTTCGCGAACCGCTTTCGCGATCTGGCGCGAGAAGTAGATGCGTTGTGTGTGGGCGTAAAGGATGACTTTGGTGAGTTGATCTATTGTATATTGAATGTAAAGAAACCTTCCTTATTTTATTGGTTGCTCGAAACTTCCATTTTATCAAAGAAGGATTTCTTTTTGTTTGACAAAAAGCAAAAGAGGGTCGCCCCTCCGTCATCTATGCTGACTTTTGGGGCACCCTCTTTTTTATGTACTCTCTAAAAGGTGCTATAAAAGAGAATGTGCTTAAGTCGTACCTACATGGCTCGTGTATTGGTAAACACTAGTCTGATAAGTTTCTCCGCATGCACAGGCATAGTAGGTGATCTTGTAAGTAGCAGTAGGTTGGCAATAAACATAGTAATATCCGCTTCCATCGGGGTATGCCACTTGATGATAGTGAGAACTTCCTTCAGGTTTTGTTGTGTAAGACGTCCCTGCATTATGGTATTGGTGGGATCCTTCCCAAACCGGACAAGGAACGTACCGGGGTGAAATAACTTCATTTTCCTTGCTTTCCGCAAAAGAAGAACCCGCAGAAAGCAGCATTAGAACAATAAAACTTAAGCAGAACATACTGATTTTTTTCATATTTTCACCTCCTTTCTAGAATATGGTATAATTATGCTATGAATATGTCAATTATATGTTTTGCTTTTATAAGGAGGAATATTATGAAATGGAAGCCATTTTCTTTGTGTATACTTCTTTTTTTGACTGGATGTGTTCATGTAAGGGGAGATGATGAACCAAAAAACACAATTAGCTCCATTGTGCACGAGTTGACAGGAGAGAAAATGAACGGACGTTTGACTGGAGCCCCGGGCAATGTGGAAGCCGGTAACCGCATCGCTGATCATTTTTCCGAAATTGGCATAGTGCCTTATAAAGGCAGCAGCTACTTTGTCCCCTATGAACATAAACTGCTTGATCCGGACAAACAGGTATACACTCTCACGGTCATCTACAAAGATGGAACCGTGCAGGATTTGAAATACGGAACGGATTTTCTTGAATTAATGCCGGCTCCGAACACTGAACTGGAATCCCTTGTTTCGTTCCAAATATCAGACTCCTCACCCGGTAAGGCTATCATATTGCAAGATAAGAAAGACCTTCCAAGTGCTCTGGAATCAGCCAAAGCCGTTCTCTTGCCAACAACACATTTTGTTAAAACCATCAATGCGAAAAAAAAGTCCACCGTGCCCATATTCCAAATCAGCGAATCAGTTTATCAGAAGCTTGAAAAGAAGATGGATGGGATTGCTTCCCTAAAAATCAAGACTCTCTTAACAGAAGAAAACATCACAGCCAGCAACATCATCGGGATAATCCCCGCCAACACAGAAAAGACGGAAGGTCACAAAGACGCGATCATTCTATCCGCTCATTTCGATCATGTTGGCTGGTCTGGAGATACTGTGTTTCCCGGTACTATTGACAACGCAACTGGCGTTTCCGCTCTCATCCAGTTGGCCTACAATCTCCAGCAATACGCCAAGGATCATCCCGTCGGCTATGACTTAATTTTTGCCGCTTTTAACGGAGAGGAGTCAGGACTTCAAGGGAGCCAGGCATTCGCCGGGACATTTTCGGGATACGGCCACGCTTGGGGGATCAATTTGGATTCGATCGGGTTCAAAGATGCCATCAAAACATTTGTTGTCGGCGAATCTGCCAGTGAGAATTTTGTCCAGTCTCTAACCTCCTTCCTGTTGGATCACGGATATCCTGTTGAGAAAAAAGTAAATTCCGGATTGGTAAGCGACCATCTGGCCCTTCAAGGCGCTGTCACGGCAGCTATAACCGTCAGTCAAGATCCTGACGGGGATGCCCATACTGATCAAGACAATCCCGAGATGCTTGATGAAGCAAAGGTAAGACAGCTTATGGATGCCATTTTCAATTTTGTGATCACTCAGTTGGAAGAAAAAGAGCATGCCCACGAGCATAACGAACTGCCGAATCGGTTACCGGCGGATTCGGTGGCTTCATCAACGCCGTTCTTTTCGACTGGACAGTCGGAGCCCGCTGCTGATCAAACATCCAATCTTAAAATCTCGCAATACATAAAGAAGGAAAACGTCCTTCTAACAGGGACCAACTACGTATACATGGACAAAGCAACAGCGGAACGGGAGGTGGGGAATCTTTCTTTTCAACTGCCTGCTCAAATACTTCGGTTCAAGCCCGCCATAATCAAGCTATCGATTCTTCCGCCAAGCTTACCTGTGGAAGAGTTTACCGAACTTGAGGAAGGCATTGTTTATGACAGAACACTGACAGGCGAAGACTTCGTAAACCTTCAACTGATCTACAATGACGACCGCGGGGACGGGATTTGGATCAATATCTCGAGGACAGACAATTCTGTGTTAAATGGCAAAGACTATATCATTAATTGGGGAGAGAAGAGCGTTCTGACGGAGCGCACGTGGAATGGCGCATTGTATTCCCTCGACATCCGACAAGGAAAAGTAGCCTACGTCAAACTTCCGGGAGAAACACAAAAAAGCATGTACATTCAATCATCCGACACAACCATCAAGGAAGAAAATGTACCGGGTTTCATCGATTCTTTGGAGCTTGAAACCCTTTTCCCCTCCATTTTCCCGCTTAAACCGGAAAACTCATAGTTTGAATTGCTCCTCGCACAAAAAGAAGGTGTCCCAAAAGCAGGTTTCTGGAACAGACCACAAAGCATAAAAGAGAATATGACGTAAAAACGAAGGAGCTAAGCGATCTGTTTTCGCTTAGCTCCTTTGTTCTTGGCATCAGCCGCCGCCTTCATCAGCAAATTGTGGGCAAGCGAAAGCCACACGACCTCAAGGCTGACCTTCGGCAAGCCTCGAAGCAGGAATCGTTTAAAGCCTCGGTTGTTCTTCAGATCGCCAAATACCGGTTCCGGTTCAATCATTCGTCTCCTGGCCAGGGCAAACCCATCCTCGCTGCGGAGCCGTTGGCGGCCTTGTTCCTTTAACCGCCAATACGTCATGCTGACTCTAATTTCACGGTTACCTTCGTACACTTTGCCTTCAGCGGACAGTCTTCGCAATCGGCACTTCGATAATAAAGGTGTGCCAAAACTTCTTCTGGAACGATCGTTCAAATTCAGAACGGTGAGCGGGCTAATTATAGTGCGGTAGTTGTTAGTGGAGCTATCTGGAAATGAAGTGATTTTCATGCATATAGCAGGCTGTCGAGAAACCTCGATGGCCTGCTTGATTTTTTTCTGAATACTATGTTTTTTGTATCTTTTTCCATTTAGGTGCGTCTACTATACAGGATCGAATGAAGGGGAGGAATTCCTGATGAAAAGATGGATCTTGATACTCCTCCTGCTCTTCCCCTTGCTTGGTTGCGACGACAAAGGAACAGACGAAAATGCTGCCGGAACGCTCGCAAGCCCCCCAATGGTCTCAGATCCAGGACTGTTCGAATCCCCAGCGGCACCTATCGCCAGCCCCGCACAATCCGAGCCGTTTCAATCCGGAGTATCGTTTGACGTGATGCACTATCACAACGACCTTTTGAATGAACAAATGCTCCAAACGTTACAAGATACCCTGGAAGCGATGATCGCCAAAGACAAGGAGCGGTTCGTCGCCAATTTCGTTCCGGGCCGGGAAAAGGGAAGCCTGTACTGGGTCGAAACCGACAACGAGTATCAGTTTTTAGACCTTGTGTCGAGTCAAGAAAGAGACGAAAAAAGCGTAAACGTCAATTTGGAGTATCGGCTCAAACAACCCGGGCAGCCCGCCCGCACGACCGGAGTGACGGTTACATTTGAAAAGCACGATAGCCTTTGGAAAGTCTACATGATTGATTAACCATCCATCCGGGAAAATTACAACTATCGGCAAAAGAGTGGCGGGCGAGGATCAACGGGCACAGGACGGGGGACGGGAAATCCCAGAAGGCTTTGCGCTTGCAAAGCGGGGACAGTAAGTGCAAAAAAGCAACTATTCAAGTGATTTATTCTATTTTTCGTCAGATAGATGCAAAAAAGCAATTATTTCTCTCGATTTCTTCGAAATTCGCTTGTTTATTCGAAAATAAGTGCATACAGGAAATTATTTCGCGACAGGAACGCGAAGTCATCGGAATTAAGTGCCGCTGTGCACCTATTTCCCTTCTTTTCCCTTGCCATCATTGGCTTGTGCCTGCCACTTGCAGCTTTTAACCAAGAAAAAAGAGACAGGAGGAAGGGGGCGAGTCCAACGGGGGCGCTGATGTCCTTTCGCCAACTATAGCCGCCTCAGCAAATCCTTTTTCTTCAGGCCGTTTTTTTTGGCAAGGTCGTGCCAAAACGAGTGGGACGCGGCAAATCTCCAGGCGAAGCGCGGGAAATTCGGACTGACCAGCATGGACTCCTCGGTGCTCCGAGAACGAATATTGTGGGCAAAACGCTCCATGGCACGCCCCAAATTTTTCAGCGGCCCGTGCCCAAGCGGGACCTTTTCCATCAGTTCCAGCATTTCACCTGCCCCTTGCCCGAGTCCCTGACCGAAATGCAGGCCGCACCGCAGGCACCAGTTTTTCAGGATATCCAATGCGATGTGATTTTGATGCCCTTCAAAAAAGCCGTTGTTTATCATCGCATAAACATAGATTTCCTTCTCGCGTTCCGCCTTCATATAGCCCTCAAGGGCAACCAGCATCCCCATCAAATGGGACGGCAATCCATCTACATAGAGAGGCGCGGCAATAATCAGGGTATCCATGCGGCAAAGCTCGCTGTATTGCTCGGGGGAGAGCGGTTTTTTGCTTGGACGATAAGAGGTAAGCTCATGGCCGGAGCCGATTAGCGGCTCAAGTGCTGTGAGCAAGCGGGCTGAGTTGCTCTGGCCTGTTTTGGGGCTTCCGTTAATCAGGGCAATCTTCATTGTAACCCCTCCTTCATGGCTTGCAGGCTGGGATGGAAATAGACCCGGTTCCCGGTAGAATACAGATTCACGCTATTTGCCGACACCAAGGCACGAGCCGTTTTCTGCTCGGCATCCGTGATGTCTTCCCCATAAAAATGCACCGATAGCGAGAAGGTGTTGTCGTAACGCTTCCGGTGATGGGTCTCTCCATTTTTCATTGTAAAATAAGGCAGCAGGTAGGAGATGCTTCGGTTTATCACATTGGAAATAAAGGGACTGTAGCTCCCATAATGGCATCTGCTAATGATCTCCAGCTCCTGGCACTTGGAGAGAAGTTCCCCCATATGCTGATAATCATCCTTTATCACACATACACCAGGCGTTCGGACCCAGCACCCAAAGCAGCCGATGCATTTACGGATGGTGCCATTGTCCGAGATGACTTTTGCGTCAGAATGGTCTTGAACCAACCCCTCATAATCTTGCTGAGACAAATCATGAATCAACAGTTTCATTATTGCTCCTCCTTCTCCATCTCTTACGTAGAAAACAGATCCCGCCAATTCCCGGAATAGCGAACCCCTTCGTTGGTAAGGAGAGAGGCAATCCCGTGTACCTCCGCCCACAATACAATTAATTTTTTCGAATACTCTTGCTCCGGTATCCCGCTGCTTTGAAAAATTCCATAGGCAGTGCTTCGAAACAAGGCAAAAGGCGGATAATCATCAGCCGAACGGTTATCCAGGTCAATGGTTAGCCCCGAATGATAGAAGAGAAACTGAAAATATGAAGGGTTTTCTATAAAAAAGTCAATATAGGACTGCCCGAGCAAGGCTATGGCTTCCGGACTGGTTTCCTTTCCGGCAATGGCTGTACGCAGCTTCGTCGTAAATTGCCCGGTGACATGGTCACCCATGGCGTAAATCAGCTCCTCGATATTCGTAAAATGGCTGTAGGGCGCGGTATGGCTGACCTTGCATTTCGCAGCGACCTTCCGTAAGGAGAAGCCCTCTAAGCCTTCTTTGTTAATTAGTTCAATCCCGGCCTCGATAAGCTGGTTTCGCAAATTGCCGTGATGATACGGTCTCTCCTTCATCGCCAATTTCCTCCTCCCCCAAATCTTACCGCTGTTAAGATTATAGTCCAACATCTTTACATCGGTAAGATGACTTAAGTCACCACTCTGTTCCGCCTGCCAAAAATGCCAAACAGCGATTTTCCTCAAACCGGAAAACCGCTGCTTGGCTGCCTCTTTAAGCTTATGACTGTCTCACAAAGAAAGGGAAACGGCATTCGCTGCCGGCTAAATCCTGGGCAAAAGGGCTAGCAGGATCGCGCCCTCCGGACCCGTTCCTTTGGTGCCGGCGAAGAGCGCCTTCACTCCGGCGCAGGCACGCCGGCGTACATCGTTTTGGTCAAGGTGTTGTTGGTCTCATCCATTTCGCGGTAGCGGAAAATGTCGTTGACCATGAAGCCGACCTCGTACACGCCGTCCTGCGGAACGAGCCAGGTGCCCGGGCCGTTCGGGCCGCCGTTTGCGGTCAGGGTGACCGATTCGCCCGGCTGGATCGGCTGGCTGTAGGTGTCGGTCCAGCCGACCACGCCGTCGTCGATGGTGAACGCGCCGCCCGTCACCACGCCGGCCGGTGTCGCCCGGGTGCCGACGTTCTTCACCGTCGCCCGGAACGTCACTTCGTTGCCGGTCGCGGGCGAAGCGGGCAGCCACTCGAAATCGGTGACGATCATGTCCGGACCCGGCTGCGGCGGCGCAGGATCGAAGCCCAGATATTCGATCCTGTTGACGGCCACGGTGCCGCTCTGCACTTCGATCCGGATCAGGTGCAGCCCCTCTTCCAGGTTCTCGGCGCTGTAGACCATGCGGTCGTAACCCTCCAGCGCCGCCCGGGTCAGGTCCACCGTTGCCGCGTGCTCGCCGTCGATGTAGACGTCGGCGATGCCCATGTTGGCCTGGACCCGCGAATACCAGCGGAAGCCGGTTCCCTTGAAGGCAAGCTGGGCGTAAGCCCCCGGTTCGTTTGCGTCATGGGAGCCGCCTTCGGCGCTGACGGCAAAGCCCGCCGAATAATCCATCGCGCTGTGATCGTGCGGGACGTTGACCCAGGCCGGTTCCGGCGCATAGCTTCCCGGCTCCAGCACGAAGTAGTCGATGTTCGCCCCGCCTCCGTCCGGCGCAATGCGAATCGTATTGGCCCCGGGCTGAAGCTGCAGGTTCACCTTGACTTCGCCGTAGTGCCCTTCCCCGTTCCATGCGCCGGTGGAAGGCAGGGTGGCGGTCGTTTGCTTCTCGCCGCCGACATAAATCGCTTTCTTCGCGTTTTCGTTGGCAGCGTAGCGGATCGTCAGCACATGCGGGCCGCCCTCACCCGCGCTGATATTCAGCAGCGTCAGGCTGCCGCCCTGCGTCTGGCCGACGCCTTTTCCGCCCGATGCGGCGGAATCGTTATAGACGGCAAGCGTTTGATCCCGCTCGGCAGCCTCGGCCTCAAACTTCGGTCCGCCCGGCGTTACGGGCATCGGCGGAGTCGTCACCGTGCCTGACGCGGAAGCGGGCGACAGATTGCCCGAAGCATCAAACGCAACGATTTGGTACGTGTACGCCGTTTCCGGCTGAACCCCCTGATCGGCGAATGCCGTCAGCGTGCGGGGCAGCGTGTTGATCCATTCGCCGTTGCGGTATACGCGGTAGCCCTCCACCGCCTTATTGTCCGAAGAAGCCGTCCAGGAAAGGCTGATTTGCTTGTAAGACGCAAGCGCCGCCGTAACCGCTCCCGGCGCGGAAGGCGCCTGCGTTTCCTTCAGCGACAGAATATATTGGACCGCTTCACCCGGATTCACCGTTACGTTCAGCTCCACATCCGGACCCGCCGCAAGCGCGGCCACTTCCGAATGGGCCTCCTCGTAGGTGGCTCCGTCCCGGTAAAGATCACCCGTGTACGTTCCCGCCTGAGGCAGCTTCACCTTTACCTTCATGGTAACCGGCGTTTTCTCGAAGCTGACGACGTTCAAAAGCACCCGGTCGGAGCGGGCCCCGACGCCCGAGACACCAAGTCCCGCCGTATCTACGCCGCGGAACAGCACCTTTTTGCCTTCCAGTTCATCCGCATTTTGAATCGTATAGGGCAGCGGAGTGCCGTGAGTGGCATACGCGGCGGCCAGACGGCGGAACGTTTTGAGACGGGTTTCTCCCGGCTCTTTTCCATTCGCCCACGCAACCGTCGCTTCGGGCCGGTGGGTGTTCCAGTCGATGCTGTCGTCGAACAGGCCGAATGACGTGCTCCCTTCGCGGAAAAAGGCCGCATGCTGCATGATGTGGTCCACATACCCGACGTTGGCGCGCATTTCCCGGTCGAACGCCGAAGCGTAGCGGTAGGCAAAGGTGCCGTACATCGAGTTGTCGATATGGTTGTCGTTGCCGCCGGTCTCGCTCATCGCCATTTCCTTCGGGATGCTGCCGTTTCCTTCCGGATACGTAAGCAGCGTTTCGATCAGCGAGCCTCCGCGCGGCTGGGACACCCCGGTCCCCCCGTAGCTGTGCCCGTTGGCGATATCCGAAAGCTCGTCGATCGGCCTTCTCTGGGCCGGATCGCGCTCCCAGCCGTCCGGCGTGCCGTTCGACGGCCAGAATGCCCAGCCGGGGGCGACAATCTTCAGGTTCGGCTGATAAACGGCGCGGTCCTCGTGCAGAAGCCGCGTCAGCGCCAGAATCGCTTGCTGGTGCCACTTGAACAGACCCGGCTCGTTCTGCACCTCCACATATTGATACAAGTCGCCGAACCGGGCGGTAAAGTCGCGGAAGTAATTGCGGGCCGACGCCGAAATGGTTCCAGCCTGCAGCTCCGTATCGCTGCGGAAATTTCCGCCGAAAATGTTGATCATAGGCGCCAGGTTGAGATCGCGCAGCGTTTCCAGGTACTTCCTGCCGCCGGCTTCCCAGCTGGCCCGGGTGTCCGACCAGAAAGAGACGCGCATCCAGTTCCCGCTGTACGCGACGCCCATCCATTCCGCAAGCTGAGGAAGCAGGCGGGTCTGGTTGTCCCCGTAGTTAAATACGTTGCCAAGCGTTGTCCCCAAATGCACAAACCGGCCGTGAAGCGGCTCGACTGCCGGCGCGTCCAGCGCCTCCAGCAGCAGGTAATCCCACTCGTACCAGAGGTAGGGGTCCCCGCTCGGCTCGGCGTACAGCCCGCGGTCGACTTGCAGCTGCAGGGTGTTCGCTCCGGCCTTCAGCAGCTCCTTGGGAATGTAAAGCTGATACGTTTCCCGGAAGGCCGCCTTTTCGCCTTCGGCCGTCACCGCTCCGCTTCCCGAGATGCCGGCAATCTGGATCAGGCCGGCCATGCTCCCGTTGGCAAATACAGCCATCTGCGGGGTCGATTTGTAGGCATCGAGAATCTTAAAGCTGAACCGGACCCCGTTTGCGGGGACCTGCGGAAGGGTGAACGAGAGGTTCAGCGTGCCGTTTTCATCCGCCTTCATGCCTTTGGGCAGCAGGCCCCAATCCGTGCGCGTCGCCCAGTTGGCCGGAACAGCGACGGTTTCGGGAGCCCCGGAGGCGTCCTCGGCGAATTCCGCACCGCTGTCGTCCGCTTTCCCGAGCCGCCAAAGCGCGGTGGCCGGCTCGCTGCCGGGGGCAAAGACCGTGCCCTTGACGACAAAGGCGGTGCCGGAGACCAGCTTCATCCCCGCAAGCCCGTTCAAGGAAGCCGATGCTTTCACGCGCACCTGAACGCTGCCCGCCGCGTAATAGCGGTTTTCCAAAGGCTGCGGATTGGCTGCCGCCGGCAGCCAGGTCGCGCCCCCGTCCACGCTGTATTCATAGGCGTCCAGCGAGGGATACTCGGGGTTCGGTGTCCACCCGAACGTGTGGTTCTCATTGTCCACCACGGGGTTCGTCGGAGCCGCCGGCGCCTGTTTGACGTATACCGTTACGGACATATCGTCGACGTAAAGCCGGGCCCCCTCGGGCTTGACGCTCCGCCAGTCGGCCAGCCGCCATTCCGCCCGGAGGTCGAGCGGAGCCGTCCCGTCGGCTTTAAACCGGGGGTCCGCACCGGAGAGGATCAGCGTTTCCGCCACGCCTGTCCGTGCATTCGAGGCCAACGTGTCGCTCCGCGCATCCTTCCACTTTACGCCGTCCGAGGTATCCAGGGACCAGTACAAGTACGAGCCGGCTCCGTCCCCCCAGCTTCCGTCCTGCCAGCGGCGGAACTGCAGGCGGACGAGATAGTCGGGGTTACCGGCAAATTCCTGCAGCTCGGCGGACGTGAAGCCAAAGGAGCCGATCTGGCTCTTCCGTTCCTTGCCGGGCTGGGAAGCCAGCGCGATGGCTTTGTCTCCGTTGCGGAACGGATTCCCTTCCCACAGCGCGTTATGGCCGTCCCAGGTCGGGGCGGCTCCGACCCAGGGAGCGCCGCTCCCGGTAAATTTCCAGCTCTTCACGTATTTTGCTTTGTACGGAACGCCTTGATGGATAAGTTCATCCCCCGCCGCAGTAGCGGCTGTTGCCGTCTCCAGGGCATTGCTGGCGGGAGAAAGGTTGCCCGAAACGTCACGCGCTTTGACGGCAAACGAATAGGCGCTGTCCTGGGCGAGCCCTGTAACTTCATAGGCCGTTACCGCCCCTACCGCCGCAATTTCCCGGCCGCTTCCGTCATAGATGGAATAACCCGCCACGCCTTGGTTGTCCGCAGCCGGTTCCCAGGCCAAGCGGATAGAGGAGTCCGTCACGGCGGACGCGTGAAGAGCGGCCGGAGCGGAAGGCGCTTCGGTGTCCGGCACAATTCCGGCAACCGTCACGTTATCGAAGGAAGCTCCGATTTTGAACACCCGCAGCCCGATCGCCCCGGCGGTATACCGGCCGTCATTTACGGTCAGGATCGGGGTATTGGGATTGTTCACGAATACCCGGATTTCGCTTCCGATTGCCGTCACCTTCAGCCGGTAGGTCTGGTTCGGCTGGATGGGAAAAGCAGCGGTCGCAATGCTGTGGGCGCCGTTCTCCATTTTGCATACGACGACCAGGTCCCGATAAGGAATCAGGGCGATATAATAACCGCTGATGGCGTTCTCGCCGATCCCCGGGTTTGACGCACGAACCAGCAGCCCTGCGTCGCCGCTGTCCGCCAGGGGCTTAATATCCGCTTCTGCCGAAAAGTTGTCAAAAGAGGCCGACTGAGCCAGCGCTTTGAAGCCGAATCCTGCGTTAACCGTGTAAGCATAATCTTGGTAAGCGCTTTCAGTTACGGACCAGGTGCCTCCGTACGGCGTCCATCCGTCCGCATTTCCGTCATTAAAATCATCGTAAAAATCCAAAGGCGGCGCCTCTGCCGTCTGCACCAGCTCCGTACCGTCAATAGCGCCTTCCGTCTCTGCGTAAGCCAAGCCGTTCCATTGGGGAATCAGCAGGCTGATGATGAGCAAAAGAAAAATACCCGTGCGTCGGCCGTTTCGTTTACGTGCTCGGTACACGTCACTCACTCTCCACATGGTAGATTTGATCATCCGGTAATTGTCCGTCCGCCGTTGTTGTTAGGTTGGTTTTCGTGCGAATCATCCCCCTCCTCTCCTTTATGAAACCGCTGCCAACTTTGGAAGCGCCCAATTAGCCCAACACTGCAGCACCTGCAGGTTCTACCATTATATGTCTGAAATGGGACACACGGGGATGACGCGTATTCCGTTCCGTGTGATGGATATTATGGTACTATGTAGAAATGTGACGAAATATGGACAAGTTTGTCGACAGCAGGGCCTTACGGTCTGCTTCTTTCCATTTTTCCGCCGTTCTGTTATTCTGATAGTCGACCGCCCGGCGGGTCCGCTTAACGGAACATGCAGCATGCATCTCACGGGAGCAGCGGCCGCAGCGGTTATTTGACTGCTGCGCACAACTTTTCCGGCCCGGGCCGGCACCGTCAAGGGGGCTTTTTTGTGTACAACTTTATGTGGGGCGTTGCGTTTGTCGTGGTCAATTTCGCCCTGTTTTTGTTCTGTTACCGGTTTTTCGGCAAAAAGGGACTTTATGCCTGGATCGGCTTCGCTACGGTGCTTGCCAACATTCAGGTGGTCAAAACCGTGGAAATGCTCGGGCTGGTGATGACGCTCGGAAACACCATTTATACGACGATCTATATGTGCACCGACCTGCTGAACGAGAAATACGGGCTCAAGGAAGCGCGCAAAGCGGTGTGGTTCGGATTTTTCAGCTTGCTGGCTTCCACCGTCATGATGCAGATGGCGCTTTATTTCACGCCGCACCCGACGGAGGATTTCGCCCAAGGGCCGATGGAAACGATTTTCGGGCTTATGCCCCGGCTGGCGCTGGCGAGCTTGACCGCGTATTTTACCAGCCAGTTTCTCGATGTCCAGGTATACAGCCGGTTAAAAGCCCGTTTTTCGAAGTACAATCAGTTCTGGATTCGCACGAACGGCAGCACCGTCGTAAGCCAATTCGTCGATTCGCTGATCTTCTGCACCATCGCGTTCGCGGGACTGTACAGTTTCCAGGCCTGGGTGCAGATCCTGGTCACAACCTACCTGTTCAAGTTCATTATTTCGGTGGCCTCCACGCCCGCCATGTATATCGCCCGCAGCTTCCGCCACGCCGAAGACGAAGGGCCTGCCGGCAGCCGGCCGCAAGACTGATGACGGAAGGGCTGCCGGGCAAAGTGTTAGAGAGCTCGGAGAAGGAAAGAGCCTGCGGCGGGCCGAAGATAAGCGCCGCCTCACCGAAGGCAACTAACTGAACAGCACATGACCGGCGGATGCCCCGGAGCCTTGAACGGCTTGAAGGGGATGACTGGGTATGCGGGAGAGCGCGTGACGGCGGTCCGGTTTGCCGCGGAGAACACAACGACGAGCGGGCGCCGGCCCGTTTATTCAGGAGAGGGGTTGACGGCATGCCGTTTTTGCTGATTGCCTTTCAAGGTCCCAGCGCCTCCGGCAAAACAACCCTGCAGGCCGCGCTCGGCCTGCCGCGGGTGGTGACCTGGACGTCGCGCGCGCCTCGCGAGGGAGAAATGCACGGACGGGACTACTATTTCTCCTCCCGCCGAGAACTGGAGGCCGTGCACGCGGACGGCCGCATGCTGGAGATGACCGAGTACCAAGGGCAGCTCTACGGCACGCCGCTTTCCGCCATCCAGGGCATTATCGACCGGGGCGAGCCCCATTCGATCGTCCTGGACGCTCCCGGCGTCGCCAAGGTCCGCGCGGCGTTCCCGGGCCGGGTGCTCGCCGTCGGGGTGCTGGCGGAACGCGAGGAATGCCGCCGGAGGCTGGAGCGGCGCGGTCTGGCGCCCGCCGAGCTGAAGCGGCGGATGGCCTCTTACGCGGAGGAAGCCGCCGCGCTCGTTCAGTGCGATGTCGTCCTGCGAAACACGGACGACAACCTGGCCGCAGCGGAAGCGGTCATCGTGTTGCTGCGGCGCGGGTTCGGCGGTTAGGCTGCCCCCCGTTCCAAGGACAGGCTGCATGAGCAATTGAAAAGGATCTGTAACCTGTCACAAAATGAACCGCCGGAGGCCGCCAAGCCGCCAGGCGGTTTTTTCACAGTGTGCAAAACCTGTTGAGCAGCTTCCAATTCCTTCCCCAACCAACCTCGGTTATAATTGAAAATAAGGAATTAATGGGGGTGCTGCATGAGGCTGTTTCTTAATCTGAACGCCATCTCCGCTTTGTATGGGGCGGGGTTAACCGCACTTTTTCAATTGTGGGGAAGGCAGTATGCGATTTTGCGGATTACCGGGTGGACCTCGGAAAAGCTTTTGCTGATGATTGCCTTCTACAGCATTGGAATCGCCGCCGTAGTATCGCTGCTGGCCTTTTTCTGGACCCGGCGGTTCCTTGGCCAGTCCCGGGCAACATACTGGGCCGTCGCCCTTTGGTTCCCTTACTTCATGGTTTTTACTTGGCTGGCGGCATCCGCTATTCCGGTTGGGCCCGGAGAGTCGCCTGCCCCGGTGACAGGACTTTTCGTCATTCCCGTTTTCCTTGTTTATCCGTTCTACATTTGGGGAATGAGTTTTCTAAGCCTTCCGAAAATGAGCGCGCCCGTCATGGAGCAGTAGACCATCCATCACAGCAAAAGCCGCCGTCCCGCGGCACGACAATAAAGCGGCACCGCCCCGAGTGATCCCCTGGGAGCGTGCCGCTTTTTCATCCTGTTTTGCATCGGCTTTTTCCGCCGCATCCTTAGCTGCTGCGTTTGCGCCGGCCGAGCCCGGAGCGTACTGCCACGCCGTCGGCGGCCGTATCGCCCGCGTGTTACGTCCAAATCAACACGCGCCCCTGCGGAGCCGGCCGCTTATAACCGGCCCGGAACCGCCTGTTTGCGGAACTGGCTTTCATGCAGCCCGTAATAAAACCCTTGCTGCCGCAGCAGCTCGTCGTGCGAGCCGCGTTCGATGATCCGCCCGTCCTCCAGCACCAGAATTTGATCGGCGTTCCGGATTGTGTTCAGCCGGTGCGCGATCACCACGCTCGTGCGGCCCTCCATGAGACGCGACAGCGCCTCCTGAATCCGCACCTCCGTCACCGTATCGATGCTGCTGGTCGCTTCGTCCAGAACCAGAATCGGCGGATCGGAGAGAATCGCCCGGGCGATCGAAAGAAGCTGCTTTTGCCCTTGGCTGATGCCGCCCCCGTCTTGCGACAGCACCGTTTCGTAGCCATCCGGCATCCGCTCGATAAAGCCGTGCGCGTTGGCCTTCCGCGCCGCTTCCTCCACCTCCCCGTCCGTCGCCTCCGGGCGGCTGTACCGGATGTTCTCGCGGATCGTGCCGCCGAAGAGGAAGGAATCCTGCAGCACGAACCCCATATGGCGCCGCAGGCTCTGGCGGCGGATGCTGCGGATGTCCCGGCCATCGATGGAGATGCTCCCCGCCGAAGGCGTGTAAAACCGCGTCAGCAGCTGAACGATCGTCGTTTTGCCCGCACCGGTCGGCCCGACCAGCGCGACCGTTTCGCCCGGCTTGGCCCGAAAGCTGACGTCCGACAGCGTGTCCACGTCCCCGTTGTAGGAGAAGGTGACGCCGTCAAAGCGGATATCGCCCCGCACGTCCGCCATCTCTCCGGCCTCCGCCTCGTCCTGCTCCTCCTCGTCCTCCTCCAGCACTTCAAATACGCGCTCCGCGCCGGCCACGGCCGAAAGAAACGTATTGAACTGGTTCGCCAGGTCGTTTAAGGGCCGGACGAATTGACGGGCGTATTCCGCAAACGTCACGATGACCCCGACGGAAATTCCGCCGTTCAGGGCAAGCAGCCCGCCGACGCCGGCGATGACCGCAAAACTTACGTTGTTCAGCATGTTCATCAGCTTGGGAATAAAACCCGAGTAGGTTTGCGCCCAATACCCCGACTCCCGCAGCCGCTCGTTCTTTTCGGCAAACTCGGCAATGACGGCGGGCTCGCGCCCGAATGATTTCACGATCAGCTGTCCGGAGAGCGTTTCCTCGACAAACCCGTTCAGGTCGCCCAGGTTGCGCTGCTGCTCCTTGAACAGCCGGCCCGTACGCCGGGTGATCCACTTCATGCCCAGGTACATCAGCGGCACAACGCAAAGGGTAACCAGCGTAAGCAGCGGGCTGAGCCAAAGCATCAGGCCGAGCATCCCCGCGAATGTGATCAGACTGGAGAAAATCTGAATAAACGAGCCGCTCAGCGTTTGGCTAACGTTCTCAATGTCGTTGGTCAGGCGGCTCATCATTTCCCCGTGCTGACGCTTCGTAAAATAAGCGACCGGAAGCCGGTGCAGCTTCGCGAACAGATCGCGCCGCATTGTAAACACCGTTTCCTGCGAAACGCCAATCATCCAGTAGCTCTGAAGCGCCCCCGAAGCCGCTTGCACGAGGTACACGGCGCCCAGGAAAGCGATCAGCCGGACAAGCCCCGCATCCGCGCCGCCGTCCGCAAAATGGTCGATCGCCCGCCCGAGCAAATACGGCGCAAGCAGACTCGCCACGGAGCTTAGGACGACCAGCAGAAAAATCACAATCAAAAGCTTCCGGTGCTCGGCCAGATAGCGCCAGATTTTGCCGATGGTCGCCATGCTGTTTTTCGGTTTTTGCGCTTTTTTCGGCATCATCCTCATCCCGGCAGCACGCTCCCTTCCGCAAACTGGGAAGCGACGATGCGCCGGTACAGCCCCGAGGCTTCCGCCAGCTCCGCGTGCGTGCCTTCGGCGATCAGCCGGCCGTCCTCCAGGATGAGGATTCGATCCGCTTCCTTGGCCGTCGCGATCTTCTGGGTGATGATCAGCGTGGTGCAGCCGTACGCTTGCAGCGCCTCCAGCAGCCGCGCCTCCGTGCGCAGGTCCAGCGCGCTTGTGCTGTCGTCAAGCAGCAGCAGCCGAGGCCGGCGGACCAGCGCGCGGGCGATCGACAGCCGCTGCCGCTGGCCGCCCGAGAGGTTGACTCCGTTTTGCCCGACGGCGGTTTCGTACTGGTTGGGCAGCTTCAGGATTGTGTCGTGGATCTGCGCGTTTTGGGCGGCCTCGGCCAGCTCCTCCGGCGCCGCATCCGCTTTCCCCCAGCGCAGGTTATCCGCCACGGTTCCGCTGAACAGCTTCGTTTCCTGCGGCACGTAGCCGATCTGGGCGCGCAGTTCGTCCGGGTCGATGGTGCGGATGTCGCGTCCGTCCAGCCGGACTGTGCCTGCCTCCGGCTCATACAAGCCGGGAATCAACTGAAACAGCGACGACTTGCCCGATCCGGTCGCGCCGAGAATGGCCACCGTTTCTCCGGGTCGCACCCGGAACGAAATGTCGTGCAGGACCGCAGTCCGCATGCCGGGATAACGGAAGCGGACCCCGTCAAAAGCAAGGGCAGCCGGCCCGGCACCGGATTCGGCTTTACCGCCTTCGTCCGGGGCGGATGGGTATGTATCTGGCGTCTCGCCACCCGCGTCCTGCAAGCTTGTGCCATTCCCGCCGCGTTCCACGACTCGCACACCTTTTTCCCTGCCGATTTCCGCAGCGCCCTCCCCTGCCTCCGCAGCCTTCCGCACGCCTTCTGCTCCGCCCTCCTGCTCCAGCACCTCGGAGATGCGCTTTTGCGACGCGCGCGCCCGGGAAAGGCTGGAGAGAATCCACGACAGCATTGAAAACGCGCCGGCGATGCGCGTCGTATAGTTGACCACGGCGACGATGTCGCCCACGTTTGCTCCGCCCGCTTTGACGTCCAGGTTCCCGTGCCACAAAATGAACAGCACGCTCAGGTTCATCACAAACAGCAGCAGGGGAATGGAAAGCTCCATCCAGCGCATGGCGGACACGGTCTTTTCCTTCAAGCCTCCGCTGGCTTTCGCGAAACGGGCGATTTCATGGCCGGACCGGACCAGCGCCCGGATCCATTTCATGCCGCCGAGCGTCTCCCGCATGACAACGTTTGTCTGGTCCAGCCGCTCCTGAACGTTCTGGAACAGCGAAAACCCTTTGCGCATCACATAGACCATACCCGCCACGAGCAGCGGAGTCAGCACAAGCAGCATAAACGCCACCTTGAAGTCGACCAGAAGCGCCATGGTCAGGCTTCCGATCATCAAAAGCGGCGCGCGAAGCACAACCCGAAGGCTCATGAAAACGATGTTTTGAATTTGCGTAACGTCACTCGTGATCCGGGTGATCAGCGTGGACGCCGGAAACCGGCTGAACTGCGGATAGGGCACCGACTGGAGCCGGTCGAACAGGCTTTTTCGCAGGTCGCACCCGACATTCTGGCTGACGCCCGCCGCGTAGAACGAATTTACGATGCCCGCCGCAAATCCGATCAGGGACACCCCGAGCATCAGCCCGCCGTACCGCAGCACGGCGTCCATATCCTTTTGCTGCACGCCTTCATTGATGACGCGGGCCATCAGAAGGGGGTGCCAAAGCTCCACGGCCAGCTCCACCAGCATCAGGGAAAGGGCGATAAGCGCGGCACGGCGGTACGGTTTCAAGAAGACAGCAAACAAGCGCATGAAAAGCCTCCGGTTTCGTTTCCTGGCGATGAGGGTCTCGTCGGAAGTTTTTGCAATCCTGTTTTATGCGGAATCGGGGTTCCGCTGCCGGCCCGCCGTTGCCTCAGGCAAACCGGTAGTAAAGGATCAGGATGGTGCAGAGCGCGAAAATGAAATTCAAAAACACAAACACCATCCGGTGAATCCGGCTGTTGTGCAATTCAACCGGCGGTTTGTAAAAGCTCGTGCCCTCGATGATGAAAATCAGCAGCACGACATGGATCACCAAATGCCCGACCACTTCCGTCCAGCCGAAAATCATCGTGGTCATGATAAATATTCCGGTCAGCACGACGGCCAGAAGCCGGTTCAGAATGCCTACGACAAGCGCATAGCCGACCAGAAACTCGATGAACGCGCTCAGCACGACGAAAACCGCCGGCGCAAGGCCAAAGGTCGGGACGCTGTGCTCGCGAATAATATCCAGGCTCATATTGGGGTAAACCCACTTTTCCACGGCAACCCAGCAAAGCGAAAGTCCGGTCCCCAGGTACAAAAAAGGAAAGCCCCAATCCTCGTATTCGGTCCGGCTGATCAGCAGAACCGCAAAAATGGCCAGGTAAAACCCGTAGTCGAGCATGTGAAACACTCCGGCTTCCCATACCTGATACGCATACAGCCCGACGCCGAGCAGCGCGCCCACTTTGGTGGCCGCTTGATGCGGAATTAGGAGCAGGACAACCGTCGCCCACAGCACGGCCTCGGCCGCTGCCGAATGCAGATGAAACTCCGGGGCAAGCAGGTTGCCGGAGAAGCCCTGCACCGCAAGCGAAAGCGCGGTCCCATACTTCAAAATAAGCCGGGAATACGGCCGGAGCTTGTCCAGCATCCCATTCACCCGGCCGACCGGTCCGAGCTTTTCCAGGGACGGAAGCAGTTGGCTCACAATGGCCAGCAGCAAAGCGGTCGACAGGGCCGCCGCCATAAACAGCGGAGACAAAATCCGTTCCAGGCTTTCCTTGACAGGCGCTTCGGTGGTGAACCACTTGACATGCGAAAAAGCGGCGGCGGGAATCGTCAGCAAAAGCAGCGCCAGCAGAGAGGCGGCTGTGTATCGCATCCGTCTGTTCATACGAGCCCTCCAGTGCAGGGGAATGTTACTTCCCTTTACACCGGGGGGCGCCCGTCGAATCGCCGTCCGCTCAGACCGGTTCGGGCTTTCCGAACAGATACCCTTGGAAAAGCCGGTATCCTTTTTTCTTCAGCCAGGCCCAATCTTCTTCCGTTTCGACTCCCTCGGCCAAGGGAACGGACTCCGACACCCGGGCCGCCTGCAAAAACCGCTCCGCCATCGCCTGCTTGTCGGGGTCGGATGCGACGCCCTGGACATAGCTCATGTCCAGCTTCATATATTCGGGGCGAAGCTCCTCCAGCAGCTCGATCGTGCTGTACCCCTGCCCCACGTCATCCAGGGCGCAGGCGTAGCCTTCTCCGCGGTAATAGGCAAGAATCGCTTTCAGGTGCTCCACTTCTTTTACCTTCTCCGATTCGACCACTTCGAACACCAGCCGGGAAGGCTCGACCCCAAGCTCTTTTGCCGTACCGACCGTTGTATTCAGGCAGTGGGCGGGCGAGTAAATCGAGGAGGGGACGAAATTGATAAAAATGGTGCCCGTCAGCCTGGCTGCCGCGCGCACGGCCGAGGTCCGGCAGAGCCGGTCCAGCGAATAGAGGCGGTTGCGGCTGCGGGCCGCGTCGAACACGGTCCCCGGCGGGACCAGGCCGCCGTCCGGGGCACGGAACCGGGATAAAATTTCATAGCCGACGGGCTGCCCGTCGGCGTCGACGATTACCTGCCGGTAGGAGAGAACCGATTCATGCAGGATCACCTGATCCACCCAGCCCGCTCCCTGAATATCCGGAATTTCCTCGAGCGGCTTCCATTCCTCTTCGGCAATCCGGAACGACAGACCGTCGCCGTCCAGATGATCGCGGCTGAAATCGTAAAAATCGGCAATTCCCGATTCGCGGATGGCGAACACCTCCGCCTCCCGGCCTGCAAGCGAGCCGGCTCCCGTCAGGTAAGCCTCCAGCTGGGGCCGCACCTTCGCGTTTTCCTCTCCGGCAATCCGGATTTGATACACCAGCTCGCGGGGATAACAATGCTCGCAATTCGCCATCGGCGTTCATCCTTTTTCTTTTGGCATCGGCACAGCTGATGAACCGATTATAGCATAATCCTCCAGCGGTTCTTCAAAAGCGTTCCGGCTTTTTTGACCCGTTCGCCGGAACTTTTGACACGTCTGCCGGAACGCCCCTTTGCCGGTGCCGAGCTTTTGGCCCGCCTGCCGGAACGCCCCATTACCGATGCCGAGCTTTTGGCCCGCCTGCCGGTATTTTTGACCCGCCTGCCGGAACGCCCCATTACCGATGCCGCACGCCCGTCCGCACACTGGAAACCCGCCGGCGAAACGGATCGGAGCGCTGTGCCGTATTGGATAAAAAACGGGAACTCCCAGTTCCCCGGAGGTGTCCGTCTTGACCGAAGCCAACCAGCGTTTAAAGGACCTGTCCCGCGAGTGGGCCGAAAAGCATTATGGCCGCAAACAATTTCTCATCGCCGCTATCGGGGTTATCCGCCCGGATGGCGGCGAGGCCGTTTGGGGATACGCCGGAAGCAAAGCGGCTGTCCGTAGCCGTGGCCCGGCCGATAAAGCGGAATACGGCCGCCTTTTATTTGAAACGGGGTCGATCACCAAGGTTTTTACCGCCTCCCTGCTCTCCATTCTGGAGCGCCGGGAAATCGTCCGGCTGTCGGACACCGTCGGCAGCCTGCTTCCCGAAGCACAGGCAAATCCGGCCGCCGCTTCGATCACGCTGGAGCAGCTCGCCACCCATACCTCGGGCCTGCCCCGGTTGCCCGACAATTTGAGGGGCGCCGTCAAGGACAAGCGGAATCCTTACGCCCACTACAGCGAGGAGCAGCTGACGGGGGCCCTCCGGGAGCTGAAGCCGGCGAAGGAGGAGAAACGTGAACGGAGCGCCGTCGAGCGGTTCGTTTACTCCAATTTTGGCTTCGGCCTGCTGGGGCATCTGCTTTCGCTGCGGACAGGCCGAAGCTATGAACAGCTGGTTGCCGATGAAATCGCCGGCCCGCTGGACTTAAAGGACACGGCCGCCCGGCTAACCGGCGAGCAGGAAGGCCGTCTGGCGCCGGTCTTCACCGGCCGCGGCAAACCGACGCCGCTTTGGGAATTGGGCCCGCTGCAAGGAGCCGGCGCTTTGCGATCTACCGTGCCGGACCTGCTTCGTTTTCTGCGCCACGCTTCCGGGCAAACGCCGGGGCCGCTCGCCGAAGCCTTGGCCGCCTGCTGGCAGCCTCGGCTGAAGCTCAGCGAGGACCAGGCGGCCGGACTCGGCTGGATGCTCGCCATCCGCAAAGGGCGCACCTTTTGCTGGCACAACGGAGGGACTTACGGCTCCACCTCCTTCATGGGCTTTGACGCGGCTACCGGCAGCGGGGCCGTCGTGCTGCTCAATCACGGCCTGACCTTCGGGACGCAGCTGTGGTCCGCCCTGCGCGGCAAGCCTACGCCGGTCGACGCGCTCGGCATGCAGCTTTTGGATGCGCTGGCGGAGGAGGTCAGCCCCCCATCCGCTAACGTTGGTTTTCCCTGACCTAACCGCCCCCGTATCGCCGCGCCCCCTTCTCTAAAGAAGGTAGGGGCAGGATCCAGATTGGCTGCTATAAGCAGATAGCGACTAGAAGCACAAGACGGCTGGAAACGGCTGGCGATCCGGAAACATAGCGACTGGTAGCGGTCTGCACCATGGAAGCATTAAGCGACCGGTAATGGCCAGTGATTTATGAAGTATTAGACAATTAGGGAGCATTACTCGACCGGTAATGGCCAGCAACTTGGAAGTATTAGTCGACCGATAGCGCGTAGCAATTAGGGAGCATTACTTGACCGGTAATGGCCAGCAACTTGGAATCATTAGACGAGCGGTAACACAGAGTGATTTGGAAATATGAGGAGACCGGTAACGATTGGGCAATCAATATGCCTATGAGACGGCGGAGCGAATAAGTGCAAAACGGCATTTATTTTCGGTGGTTTCTAGGCTGTATCGGATAATAATTGCCCACCTGCACTTATTTCCTGGAAAAGCAGTGATAATTAAAGGAAACGGCAGAAATAAGTGCCTTTATGGACTTATTTGCCTGAAAACGCTCGGTAAAGACAATATTAGGTGCTCCTTTGCAGCTAGTATAAAAAGTGGACACCCTCTAGTGCAAGACAGA
>NZ_JCAPET010000043.1:22500-40577 GCF_059735245.1 Gorillibacterium sp. sgz306347 | reverse complement strand
CTCTGGCGATGGGTGCAAGCCCATGAGTGATTCTAACGGTTGCCACAGGTCTTATTCAGGCAAAAACAGGCCAAACGAAGGCAAAAAACGTAAATAAGCTTTGTGGCAACCGTTACAGTTTCCAACGCTTCTTTTTTGTGCAAATAAGCTCCGTGGCAACCGTTAGAGTTTATGGCACCCCTAGCTCAGGCAATTATCCCGCCGATTGGCAGGGCAGGCGGTTCGGAATGGGTTGGACGGCGCGCACAAGCAAAACCATCAGCCCCCCATCCGATTTGGCAGATTTAAATAAAAGCGTAATAAAACAGTAAATTTGGTTACTCACCAATGGGTTTCGCATTTAATCAACGTTAGCCTTGACCCGTCAGCCGCTTGCATCAAGTTCGCTAGCTTGTAAAAGGGACCAGGAGTAAAAAAGGGGGCTCCCGCAAGCAGACCTGACGCGCGAAAACAGAGAAACCCGCCGTCCCCCGGCGGGTTTCTTTCCAATCCTTTTTGCCAACTGCCCGCAATCGGCAGCCTTCTCATCCCTTGACCGAACCGGCGGCGAGGCCTTCCACGATCCGGTCGCTCATAACGAGGAACACCAGCAGGATCGGCAGGATGCTGATCATGAGCGTCGCTCCGATCGCGCCCCAGTCGGTGGTATACTGGCCGATGAAATTTTGCACGCCGACCGTGAGCGTCTTGTGGTGATCCGAGCTGATGAACGTGTTGACGAAAATAAACTCGTTCCAGTTGTAGATCATGTTGATGATCGCAGTGGTCGCGAGCACGGACGAGGTCATGGGCAGCACGATGCGCAGGAACATCCGGTTCACCGTGCAGCCGTCCATGACGGCGGCCTCCTCCACTTCTCGTGGCAGCGCGTAGTAGAAGCCGAGTAAGATCATGATCGTGGTCGGCAGGTTGAAGGCGATGTAGGACAGGATGATCGACAGCGGATTGTCGGTCAGGTGCAGCTTCAGAAACAGGCTGAACAGCGGGATCAGCGTCGAATGGACGGGAATCATCAGGCCGAGCATGAACAGGCCGAGGACGAAGGAACGGCCCTTCCAGCGCATCCGGGTCACGGCGTAGGTGACGAAGCTGCCCAGGAGCACGGTGGCGACGAGGGCGACCGCGGTGATCCAGACGCTGTTGAAAAAATACACCCCGATGTTCCCGTTCACCCACACGTTCTCGTAATTGCTCCAGTGCGGCTGCTTCGGAATGGCGAAAGGCGCCATGTTGAACACTTCCTGGTTGTTCTTTAGCGAGAAAATCATCAGCCACACGAGCGGCAGCACCTGAATGACGGCGACGAGGACGAGAATGAAATACAGAAGCGCGTGCCCGATCCTCCTCAGCGGGTGCTCCTTGCTCCTCCGGCGCGGGATCAAAGGGCGGGCGGCGGCGGGAACGCTCATCGGCGGCTCCTCCTTTCAGACGTACGGGAGTCAGGCATATTGGATCGTCTCCTTGGTGGCGGTGAGCTTCCGGATCAGATAGGTGGCGGCCAGACAGATGAGCAAAAGGAAAAATCCGACCGCGCTGCCGTAGCCGAAGTCATAGCTGCGGAACGCCTGATGATACATATAGGAGGCCATGACCTCGCTCGCGCCGTTGGGGCCGCCGTCGGTCATGACGTAAATCAGATCGAAGTATTTGAGCGACCCGACCACCGACAGCACCACCGTGACCTTGATGACCTCGCGGATGAGCGGAAGCTTGATCCGGGTGGCGATTTTCCACGGGCTGGCTCCGTCGATCCGCGCCGCCTCGATGAGCGATTCGGGGATGTTTTTCAGGGCGGCGTAGTAAATCAGAATATAAAAGCCCGCATACTGCCAAATGATCGGAATGAACAAGGCGATCAGCACCAGCGAGGGCTCGGCCAGCCACGACGGCGGGTTGTCGAAGCCGAGAGAGACGAGCAGGCTGTTCAGCACGCCGTTCGTCGGGTGATAGATTTTGAGCCAGAGCTGGGCGATGGCGACTGAGGACAGCAGCATCGGGATCAGGTAAATTTTGCGCAGCAGGCTGGCTCCTTTAATCCGGCCCGAGAGGATGAGCGCGATGGCCAGGTAGCCGATCAGGCTGACCCCCGAGAACAGCGCCAGCAGCAGCGAATGCAGGGCGCTCTGCCAAAAGGCGCTGTCCCGCATCAGCGCCTTGTAATTTTCGAGACCGATGAAGGTCATCTTGCCGATGCCGTCCCATTCGTTCAGCCCGTAATAGCCGGTCAGGACGATCGGGACAAAAATAATGCCCATCATGAGGATTAGAGACGGCAGCACGTACAGCGCGATGATCCATTTGTTGGACATGACTTTTTCCATGCCTGCATCCCTCCTTTACGTATCGAATTCCTTGTTGCAAACAGAAGCGGAGTCCCTGCAGCCAGCGAGGGGCCTCCGCTTCGTCCGGTTTCGGTCTGGTCAGTTGCCTTTCTCGATGGCTTCCTTGTGATTGGCGGCGAACTGCTCGGGGGCGACCGCCTTGCCGAACAGCGCCTGAATCATGTCGAGATGGACCTGAGCCGCGCCGGGCTTCATCTGCACGTCCGCGAAAAGGGTGATGCTGCTGGCGTTGTTCAGTTCGTTCAGCAGTTCGACGTACAGCGGAGGAAGGCTTCCGCTCGAGGTGTCTACCTTGGTGGCGGGAATGACGCCCGCCGCCGTGACCGATTCCTCGCCCCACTTGGTGACGAAATACTCGACGAAGGCTTTGGCCTCCTCCTTCACCTTGGAAGACTCGGCCACGAAGAGCCCGACGCCCGGGCCGCCGACCCAGCTGTTGACGTCGCCCTTGCCGCCGTCCACGGTCGGGAATTTAAAGAAGCCGACTTTATCCTTGAATGCCTGCGGGATGTCCGGATTGGTCGTGAAGTTGGGCAGCTCCCAGGTGCCCATCAGGTACATGGCGGCTTTCTCGTTCATGAATTCCGATTTGCCCTCGTCGTTGGACAAGCCATTAAAGCCTTTGTTGAAGGCGTTCATGTCGACCAGGGCCTGTACCTCGGCGGCTGCTTTGACGAGGCCGGGGTCTTCGAAGGAGGCGGTGCCGTTGGTGGCGTTTTTCAAGGTTTCGCTGCCGGCGATCCGGTCGGCCAGATACATGTACCAGAGAGAGCCGGTCCAGCGGTCCTTGTTGCCCAGAGCGATCGGAGCCACGCCGCCCTCCTCCAGCGTCTTGACGACCTGCAGAAATTCGTTGTACGTCTTCGGAACCTGGAGGTTGAACTTGGCGAAAATATCCTTGTTGTAGTAAATCGGCGAAATGTTCAGCTCAATCGGCAGCGCGTAGGTTTTGCCGTCCACCGCGTAAGCCTCGGTCGTGCCGGAAACGAATTTGTCTTTAAGCTGTTCGCCGGTCAGGATATCATCCAGCGGGGCGAACAAGCCGCCCTCCACATAAGGCTGCATGAACCCCGCCGCCCAGGTGATGCCGACATCCGGCAGCTTGTTGGAGGCGGACAGCACCTTCAGCTTGTTTTTGTACTGCTCGTTTTCCAGCACCTCCTGTTTGATGGTGACGTTGGGGTGCTCATCCTGATATTGCTCCACGATTTGGCTGACCAGTTTATTCTGCTGGGCCGAGCTGCCCGCCGGCCATAGATGCATCAGGTTGAGGGTAACCTTCTCGTTGGAAGCCTGGGTGGCCGCAGCCGTGTTTTCCGCCGTCGCCGCCGCGGCGGACGGGCTGTCCGAGGCGGAGCCGCCGCTCTTCGAGCCGCAGCCCGTAAGGACGAGCGCGAGACCGAATGTCAGCATGAACCCCTTGGTCAATGCGTTTCTTGGCATTGCGATAACCTCCATTTTTTAGATAGGCGGATATGTAACCGCTCTCAAAACAAGTCTAGCAGTCCATACGGAGGTTTATAAGGTCACGCCCATTGGCAAAAACTCCACTCTTATTGGATGTTGGTCAGCGGATATCCGTCGGAGCTTCCCGCATCTGCTGGCGGTAGCGGCTCGGGCTCACGCCTTCAAGCGACTTGAACACCTTGATAAAATACTTGTCCGTCCGGTATCCCACCCGCTCCCCGATCTCGCCGACGGACAGCTGCGAGTTCAGAAGAAGCTCTTTCGCCCGCTGGACGCGGAGGCGGGACAGGTACTCACTGAACGGAAGGCCGGTCTGCTCCTTGAACAGCACGCTGAAATAGCTGGCGTTCAGGTGAATGCGACCGGCGACCTCCGCCATGGTGAGCGGCTGGTGCAGATGAGCCTCCACATGTGCGAGCGCCTCCCGCACCGGCCCGCTCATGCCCTCGCCGCCGGGATCGGCGCCGAGCAGCTTGAGGTCGACCAGCTTTTCCAGCTTGCCGCGCTGCTCTTCTTCCTCCACCCGCTTCAGCGCTTCCTCCGTCACCTGCACGAGCTCGGCCTTGTCGAGCGGCTTCAGGAGATAATTGATCGCTCCGAGCCGAAGCGCCTGCTGCACGTAGTCAAATTCGGCATAGCCGGAGATGACGATGACGACCGGCTTGCGGGCATTTCCCTCCAGGGAGCGGATCAGGTCGAGTCCGCTCACCTCCGGCATGCGGACGTCGGTGATAAGCAGATGGACCCGCTCCCGGTTCAGCCGCTCCAGCGCAGCCACGCCGTTGTCGGCGGTCTCGATGGAGGCGGCAAGCCGCCCCGCGGCCCAGGCCTCCAGCGTCTGCTTGATGCCCTGCCGCGTCCGCGGCTCATCATCTACGACGAGAATCGTTCGGCGGCTCAAGGTCATGGCGTTCCCCTCCCTCATTCGGCAGTTCGAATTGAATGGTTGTCCCTTGCGCCGGCTTGCTGTCGATGCGAAGCCCTCTCGTTCCTGCGGCTTCGCCGTAGTGAAGCAGCAGCCGGCGATGCACGTTGACGAGCCCGACGCCCGTTCCCTTGGAAGAGAGCGGCGGCCCGCCCTCCAGGGTGCGGTACAGCGCGCCAAGCGTCTCCTCCTCCATGCCGGGGCCGTCGTCGCTTACAATGACGCGGGTCCAGCCCTCGCGGCCGGCCGGCTGTGCGGCGACGCGGACCGTGCCGCTGCCGACGCGGCTCTCGACGCCGTGCAGGATGGCGTTCTCCACGAGCGGCTGGATCAGGAGCCGGGGCACCGGGACGGCCGCTTCCCGGGGCCCGAGCTCGACGGACCAGCCCAGCCGATCGCCGAGACGCATCTCCATGATCTGGAGATACCGGCGGACCTGCTCGATCTCTTCGCCAAGCGTAACCCATTCGTCCTGGCCCGGTTTGCCGATCAGGTAGCGGAACAGCCGCGAGAGCACGACGACGAGCCGCGCCAGCTCTTCCTCTCCCTTTTCCTCGAGGGACCAGTGGAAGGCCTCCAGGGTGTTGAACAGAAAATGCGGGTTGATCTGCGCCTGAAGCGCCTTGAGCTCGGTGCGGCTCTGCAGCACCTCTTTCTCGTAAACGACGCGGATCAGCTCGTTCATGTTGGCGATCATGCCGTTATAGGTGTTGTTCAGCTCGCGCATCTCCGTCGTGGACGCCGGCTGCTCGTTGGGGGTAAGGACGCCGAGCCGCGATTTGCGCATGGCCCGGATCAGGTGAAGGAGCGGCCGGGTGATCATGGTGGACAGACCGAACGAGAGCAGCAGGAACAGCAGGCACCCGGCCCCGCCCGAGACGAGCAAAACGGTCCGCAGCATGGAGATGCCTTGGGTCACGTAGCGGACGGGCGTCAGCACGAGCAGCGTCCAGTCCGCTTTGTCCGAGCGCTGCTTGACCTGCACGTATTCCTTGCCCAGGTAGCGGACGGTCTGTCCGCTGCTCTGCAAAAGAGGCAGGAGATCCGCTGTCGGGGCGGTGTTTGAGCCAAGCAATTGGCCGTCGTCGCTCACCAGCAGGATCGATTCGCCTCCCTCGCTGTCGGACAGCGGGTCGTTCAGCTGGAAGTAGCTGCGCTGAATGCGGGCCATCAGGTAGCCGCCGCGCGAGAACCCGCGGTCCATCAGGCTGACCTGGCGGAGGGCGAGCAGGCTCTGGCTGTCGTTCGGATCGACGCCGATCCAGACCAGGCGCCCCTTTTGAATATTGGCTTCGTTAATGTAACGCTCGCCGGTCCGCAGCCGCAGGCTGCCGTCCTTAATCGGAAACAGCAGCCGGAAGTCGGCCGTGTACAGCTCCAGCGAGCCAACGCTCGGCAGATACGCCTGATAGCTGGAGACGATCTGCTGAAGCGACTGCCTCTGACCGAACGTAACCGCCCGGCCGTCCAGATTTTCCAGGAGCAGCCGCTGGACCGTCGGGTGGTTCGCCACCTGCTCGGTCAGGCTGTCGATCTGGCCGATCAGCGCATCCAGCCGCCCGTTCGCCTGGACGGCGGTCTGCTGGATGTGCCGCTCCGCGTTGTCCTTGAGCAGAGAGGAAACCCGGTCGTAGACAAACACCCCCGAAACCGCGAGGATAACCAGCATGACCAGCAGAAAGCCGAGGAAAATCTGATTGCGCAAGGTGTTCAGTTCCCGAAAACGGACGTGCACGAGGGAGCCCCCTTTTCTGACAGCGTTTCCAGTTTCTATTTTCCGGCAGTCCCAGGGATTGTCAAGCCCGTTTGTAGAGAGCGCACGGCGGGAAACCTTCAACATAAAGCCCGGGGATACGCTGCTGTTGCTCGGAGACGAGGCGCAGGGCATCGCCATTGTGTGAAAAACGAGCTGTTTCGGCAGTTTGCGGAAGACATCTTGAAGGCGCAAAGCCGGAACCCGGAGGACGAATGAACGCGATCCTGACGAAAAACCTCACCAAGACCTTCGGCAGCCGTACCGCCGTGCAGCCGCTTAACTTGGCCGTGGTGCCGGGCGAGCTGTTCGCTTTGCTTGGCGTGAACGGAGCGGGCAAAACCACGACCATCCGCATGCTGACCTGTCTGAGCCGGCCAAGCGGCGGGGATGCGTTCATGCCGGGCGACAGCATCGTATCCGTTCCAACCGCCGTCAAACGGAAAATCAACGTGTCTCCTCAGGAAACGGCGGTCGCCCCCAACCTCACGGTAAATGAAAACCTGGCGCTCATCGCGGGCATCTACACCGGCGGCAAAAAAGAAGCCGCCCGGAAGGCGGCGGCCATGATCGAAAGCTTCGGACTCGCGGAGGTGGCGAAGGACAAGGCGAACCCTTATCGGGCGGCTGGCAGAGGCGGCTGCCCGAGCTTTGGTGGGTGATCGGTTATGCCGCCGCGATCTTCGTTCTGGCGGTCCTCGCCTTCCATCGCAAAATGAAAAGCGACGGGAAGTAGCGAGAAGATAGCGAGAGGCCTTTTCCGAAAACGCCTCTTGCCGCTCAAACGGGGTTTCGTTCAAGAACGGCAAGCCCGTTCTTTCCGTGCATGGGGCGGCAAGCAGGACGCTGGAAGCAGCCGGCCTCTTATTTCGGCCGGATCGGAAACAGCAAATCAAGCTGCATGTTCCGGTAATCGAACGAGGGGTTTTGTACGTTATGGAAATAATTCAGCTGTTCCTCAAACGCCCAGTCCATTTCCGGCGCATGCGGCTCACAGCGGACAGAACCCCAATCGTTTTCGTAAAGCCCGCTGCTCATTACCCAATCATGCAGCAGCCCCCAATGCTCAAACTCCCCGAATGCAATTGCATGCGCCGCGTACAAGCCGCCGTGGAATTTCTTTTTGGCAAGCGGAGCCGGCACCTCCAGGCCGTCGGGAATCGTCACCCACATTTCGTAGCCTTGGGACGGAGTTCCGTAAGCACCGCGGGAGATCGGGTTGTTAAACCCGAAATGGCGCACGTCGGGCTTCAGCCGGAGCAGCCCGCTTTCCCGCACAAACTTGTCCAGCGCGCTTCCCGCACGGTCCTCGCAGTCCTCTCCCATGCAGTGGCTGGCGGCTACCGTGGCCGGCGGCAGGTACACAATCCGCACATCCGTTAATTTCATGAGCTTCGCTGCGGCTTGATTCAGTTCATCCATTGCTTTTTCCTCCTGAAAGGGTATTTTGGCAAGACGGAGCGTTCCCGCCAGCCTTTGCACGGCTTCGTCGCCGAGCAAAAAACCGGGCTTGATCCGGGCGGGCAGGCTTTCGTTCAACCGGGCGACAAGGCCCGCCGCAATGCTTCGAATCGTCGACAAGGCCGTCATCTCTTCGTCCAGCCCGCGGATATGGTCCCGGAACACCTCCAGCGCCCGGACGGCATCTTCGCTGCGAAGAATGTCGGCAATGTGCTTCAGCGAAATGCGCAGCTTGCGCAAAATGACGATCTGCTGCAGCCGGAGCAGCGCCTCTTCGTCATAGGTGCGGTACGCATAATCGTCCTTTTTGACGCTCCGCAAAAGGCCGAGCTGCTCGTAATACCGAAGCGTCCGGGTGGACAATTGAAAGGCCCTGGACACCTCGCTGATCGTTTGCAATTCCATAGACGCCCCTCCCATCGCGTTTATTGTAACGGGCGACACGACGTCAAAGTCAATGACGTTTCGAACAAAAAGCCCCCCGTCGCAAGACCAGGGGGAGGACGGCAGCTTCTTGCCCGGCTCGACACATATGGCCAATCGCCGGGTGGGAAATAGAAAGCTGCAAATATGCATGATTCCAGGCGGCAAATAAGAAATGAAACAGGAAATAATGCGATTGTGCAGCATTTTTCGGCCTTTTGCGCCACTCTGGGCCTAATCGACCCCAAAATCCTGCATATCCGCAGCATTTATCGAATAAAGGCGCTTCCGGTCATGAGAATCCTGCATTTTCGCAGGATAATGCCGCTTAGACGAGGAAGCGAGGAACGGAGCACAGCCTTTCCTCAGTCGAACCCCCGTCCACTTCGTTGACAACGGCTTGCATCGGTTCCTCCTTGGAGCACGTTTCCAGGCCAACGAAATCAGGCTGCCCCCGACCGAATGGAGAGTAAAAGAGTTCCCTGCATCCAAACGGCTATCGCGTTCCATCGCATAATGGATAGCAGCGGAAAGCAAGTCCCCCTATCCGCGTCGGCCGCCAAATGGATACCAACGGAAAGCAAGTCCCCCTATCCGCGTTCCACCGCATAATGGGTATCAGCGGAAAGCGAGTCCCCCTATCCGCGCCGGCCGCCAAAAAATCCCCTTTGCGGCGCAAACCGCAAAGGGGATCTTTATAAGCCTGCTCGCCTGCCGTCAGCTAAAGTCCGGCAAATACCCGCCTTCCTCCTTCAGCCGAGCCCGCAGCGCCTGCACGTCGACTGCGCGGACGTCGCCGGCGGGGTCTTTCGCGGCCATGGCGGCGGCTGTTCCGGCCGCTTCGCCCATCGCCAGGCAGACCGGCATGACGCGTACGCTTCCCTGCACGCTCCGTTCGCAAGAGATGGACCGGCCCGCGACCAGCACATTCCGCAGTCCTTCCGGCGTCAAGCAGCGGTAAGGGATGCCGTGGGATTCCCCCCGGCCGTAACGCTTGAAATCCGGCCGTTTGGACGCATCCTTTTCCTCGATCTCCGTCCGGTGAATGTCGAGAAAGTAGCTGTTGCGGCAAATTTCATCCGGGAAGCTGCGCCGGCTGATGTAGTCGTCTACGGTCAGCACGTAGTCGCCTTTGATCCGGCGCGTTTCCCGAATCCCCAGCAGCGCCCCCGTGCTCGCCACAAAAGCATTGCCGAAGGCATCGGGCAAAAACTCGGCGAGCGCGTCGCGGTAAGCGGCGGCCATTTTGCGGCCCTGCATGAGAGCCGCCGAGACGGAAGCCGGGTCCGTGTTGTCCACGTTCCACAGATGGCCGGCGTTGAAGCCCACCGTTCCGGGGGCGATCAGGTTGTTGCAGATGTGAAAGTCGGGAATAAGCGGATAACGGCCGGACCGGACGATGTCGTAAATCGGACTGTCCGGGACATCCCCATGCAGACGAGGGGCCTCGGCATACGCCTTCTCGTCCACATTCCCGAGCGAAAAGCAGTGGGTGGCCGGCATGAGGTCGCCGTTTCCGCCGTCTCCCTTAAAGTAGTCGGCGCCCGCCCAGGCCGCCAGATCCGCATCCCCGGTGCAGTCTACGAACACGCGGGCCGAAAAGGCCTGCAGCCCGTTTTTGTTGGCGGCCCAGAGAACGGTCACGCCGCCGCGGTCATCCGTTTCGACCCCGGCAAGCGTGGTCAGAAACAGCACCTGAACGCCCGCGCTTTCCACCAGCTCGTCGTAAACCCGCTTCAGCTTTTCCGGTTCGATCGGAACCCAGTCCAGGGCATCCTTCGGCACATGCGGCATCTCCGCCTTCAGCCGCTCAAACACCTGCTGCGCCAGCCCCCGGTAGATAATTTTCTCCTGGTCGGAGAACGGGCACCAGGCCGGAACCAGACCGCCGGTTCCCATCCCGCCCAGGCTGCCGGTTCCTTCGATCAGCAGCGTGCGCGCCCCTTCCCGGGCGGCGGCAGCGGCGGCCGTACAGCCGGCCGGTCCGCCTCCTGCGACAATGACATCCCACTCGTCCTGCAGCGGAACAGCCTTCTGTATGAAGTGAGTTTTCACCGTATCCATCGTTTTCCTCCTATTTCCCGAGGGAGGCATACCATTCATTTAATTCCTTCGTGCTCTCTTCTCCGCCCGCCGCTTTATACTTGGCAATGAACGCGTCCAGCTCGGACACCGGCGTTTCGCCTACAATGACCTTGACGGCGAAGTCGTTAATCATTTGCCCCAGCGACTGGCTGTACTTGGCGGTAACCGGCATGACCGGAGCAACGCCGGTAGGATCGACAACGCGCGCTTCCGCCGGCAGCGTCTTGTTCAGGAAGCTGAATGCCTCGTCCAGACGGGGGTCCTTTTTGACCCGTGCTTGCCAGTAAGTGGGATACAGTTCTTCATCAATGCCCATCAAGTAGTTATTGGCGTTGTTGCGCTCGTCGTTGAAGGCAGGCAGAATCGGGGCATATACGCCATCCTTATAGGTGTGATGCTTCCCTTCTTCGCCGATGACCATCAGCTTAAACGTTTCTTTTTCCAGCTTGGCATTCATCCACTTGATGGCATCCTCGGGATGCTCGGCGCTTTTCGGAATGAAGGTAACGCGGTCAAACCCGGAAGACGCCGACAGCCCCAATTTTCCGTCCGGGCCCTTCAAGGCGGTGAGGAAGGCGAATTCCGCATCCGGCTGGTTCTGCTTCAACGCGTCGCCCAAAGTGGGCACGTCGTACCAGGCGGCGACAATCACGCCCGCCCTGCCGCTCGTGAACTTCTCCTTCGTCGTGGCGTCCTTGTTCACCGGGAACTCCTTGTCGAGCAAGCCCTGGTTGTAAAGCTCTCCAACATAGGTCAAGTAGTCCGGAAAGCCAGGCATGAGCGGCCGTTCGACCAGCTTGCCGTCCGTTACGTTCCAGTGGTTCGGAACGCCGAAGGCGCCGGCGATGTTATCGATAATCGGAGAGGAGCCGTTAATGGTCATCGGGACCGCTTTGTTGCCAAGTCCGGACGGGTCCTTCTCCTTGAACGCTTTCAGTACGGCAGTCAGCTCATCCAGCGTTTCGGGCATTTCCATCCCGACTTTTTTGAGCCAATCGGTGCGGATCATCAGGCTGGTGGTGCTGAATTCCGCCGAACGGTTGGGAATGCCGTAAATTTTCCCGTCCAGCGTGAAGGCGTCGAAGGATTCCTGCGAAACCGAGGCCTTGATATTCGGGCCATACTTCTCGATGAGCGGCGTCAGGTCCACCAAAGCGCCTTTATTTGCATACTCGGTAAACATGGCTTTATCCCCGGCCACGGTAATGGCATCGTAAGGCGTATTGGAGGAAACGAGCAGGTTGAGCTTTTCAATCGGCTTTTCGCTGGGCAGCATGTCGTACTTGACCTTGTACCCGGTCCGCTCCTCCAGCAATTTGGCGACCGGATACGTGTTATAGTCGTCCTTCATCCAGATGTTAAGCGTTTTCAATTCCGGCTTTGTTTCGGCTCCCGTTTGTGCCGTTTCCGCTGCTCCCGGAGCGTTTGACTCCGAAGCCTTGCTTCCCGAATCGGAACTGCCGCAGCCCGCTGCGCTGAGCGCGAGACCGGCGCACAACGTCAACGACAGCCATTTTTTGGTGTTCATAGTACCCCTCCTGATGAATTGGTTTTCTGGATTGTCTTGCTTTATATGAAACGCTCTTCCGCAAAGCGGGAAGAGGCGGTCTCACCGATGTTCCGGGGGCTGCCGGAGCAGCCTCCCGTCCCGGATGGCGGATCAGCCCTTGACCGAGCCGATCAGCACGCCTTTGATAAAGTATTTTTGCAAAAAGGGATAGACGCACAGGATCGGAACCGTCGAGGCGACGACGGTGGCAGCGCGAATGCCCTCCGGCGACATGTTCATCATGTCATCCGCGCTTTTGTTGATCGCGGTTGAAGTATCCGCATCCATCACCACGTCCCGCAAATACAATTGCAGCGTCCGGAGAGACCCGTCATTGAGGTAAATCATGGGGCCGAAAAAGTCATTCCAATAGCCTACGGCGTAAAACAGCGCGATGGTCGCGATAACCGGCATGCACAGAGGCAGCAGGATAACAAAAAGGATCCGGTAGGTTTTGGCTCCGTCAATGCGCGCCGATTCTTCCAGCGCTTCCGGCAAGCCCTCAAAATAACTCTTGATGACGAGCATGTTGAACACGCCGATCAGGTTGGGCAGAATAAGCACCCACAGGTTGTCGATCAGCCGGAGCTCCCGCATCAGCAAATAGGTCGGGATCAGGCCGCCGTTAAAAAGCATGGTGAAAACGAACAGGAGCATAAAGAAGGAAATACCCGGAAGATGGCGCTTCGACAACGGATACGCCGTGATGGCGGTCAGCAGGATGGACAAAAGCGTGCCCACCCCGGTGACCCCGACCGAGATCACAAACGCGCGGAGAAAGGTCGAGGACGACACCACCTCGCGCAGCGTGTCCAGCTGAAACCCCACCGGGAAAATCCCCACTTGACCGGAGAGAATGGCCCACTCCTCGCTGACCGATTTGGAGAAAACATTTGCCAAAGGAAGAAGCATGGCCAGGGCCATCGCCACAAGAAAGACATAAATCACCGAATCCAGTATCCAGTCGCTTGCCGTTCGTTTGTTCATTTGTGCCGCAGCCCCTTTCTACCAGATTCCCCGGTTCATGAATTTCTTGCTGAAGTAGTTGCCGGTGATGATCAGAATAAAGCCGACAACGGAATTGAACAGGCCGACGGCCGTGCTGAAGCTGTAGTCCATTTGGCCGAGCCCGATCCGGTATACAAAGGTGCCGATAACGTCCCCCGTCTCGTATACGGTCGGGTTGTACATGGTCAGAATCTGTTCGGTTCCCGCGTCGAGCACCGAGCCGAGCCGCAGAATAAACATCAGGACGATGGTGGGCATGATGCCCGGAAGCGTGATGCTGAACATCCGCCGGATTCGCCCCGCCCCGTCAATGGCGGCCGCTTCGTACTGCTCCTGGTCGATGCCGGCAATCGCCGCGATATAGACGATGGCGCTCCAGCCGGTCTCCTTCCAGCCGGCCGTAAAGACCATGACGCTGCGGAAGTAGTCGTTGCTCATCAGGAAATTGACCGGTTCTCCGCCGAGGCGTTCAATCAGGTTATTGACCAGTCCCCCCGAGGGCGAAAGGATCGTCACGAACAGGCCGGAAATGATGACCCATGATAGAAAATGCGGCATGTACACGATGGTCTGGACCGTACGCTTGAACGCCATCAGCCGGACTTCATTCATGATCAGGGCCAGAATGATCGGCAGCGGAAAGAGCAGCACGATCTTGTACACGCTGATCAGCAGCGTATTGGTGAAGACCTGGGCGAATTCCTCCGAATTCATCAGCCTGGCGAATTGGTCGAAGCCGACCCAACGGCTTCCCGCTATGCCGTCGAAGATGTTGAAGTCCTGGAACGCAATCACGATCCCGTACATGGGCGTGTATTTAAAAAGGAGCAGAAAAAGCAAACCGGGCACAAGCAAAAGGTAATAGTCCCGGTTGATCCAGGCATACCTCCACCGGCTCGCCTTCCGCTTACCGGAGACGCCGACCCGTCTGTTTTCATCTGCTTTTGCCGGTACATTCACGTTCATTGTGCATCCCTCCGCTTGCGTGTGCCTTGATTATAGCCCGTCAAGCAGAACCGGCAGTAGAAGGTGAAACTACTATTTCTGGTCTCTGGTTATGAAAAAAGAGGCCGTCACCCGGCCTCCCCCTTGCTTTCGATGGCCCGCAGACGCACCGTAACCGCCGTTCCCTCGCCCGGCGCCGTCGATACGGAGAGCCCATAACTCTCCCCGGCAAAAAAACGAATGCGCTCGTTTACGTTATACAGCCCGTACGAAGCGCCCGAGCCGTCCGCCCGCAGCTCCGGACGCGGCTCCGCCAGCAGCCTGCGGGCCGCAGCTTCCTCCATGCCGATCCCGTCGTCTGCAACGATGAGCAGCACGTCGCCGTCCGCGCGCTTGGCGGTGATGCGGATGGTCCCCTGGCGGTCCTTCCGCTTGCGGATGCCGTGCAAAAGCGCGTTCTCGACGATCGGCTGAAGGGTCAGCTTCGGCACAAGGCAGGACGCAAGCCCCGGCTCCGCTTCGATGGCATACGTAAACGTAGAGGGGAAGCGGCTCTGCTGAATGTCCAGATACACGCGGGCCAGCTCCAGCTCGTCGTGAATGCTTACGTTGTCCTGGCCGCTGTTTAGGCTGAGGCGAAAATACCGGGCGAGCGCCTCGATCATCTGGCTGGTGTCCTCCGCGCCGTGCGCAATGGCCGACCAGTTGATCATGTCCAGCGCGTTGTACAGGAAGTGCGGATTGATCTGCGCCTGCAGGGCCTTGAGCTGCGCTTCCCGCTCCTGCACCCGGGCCCGGTAGGAATCTTCGATAAGCCCGTTCATTTTGTGGATCAAGTGGTCCACACTCCGTTCCAGCAGCAAAAAATCCCCTTCCGGCATCGACCGCCGGTCCTCCAGCCAGCCGACGCCTTCCTTACGCATCATCCGGAGAATCATTTGCACCCGGTTTCGGATGCTGCGGGTGAGGAAGGTAAGGAGAACAAAAGCCAGCAGCAGAAAGAGCAGCGTAATTCCCGCCAAGGTAACCACGCTTCCGAACTGGCTGAGGCCGGTCGCCCGGTGGGAAATCTCCTTCTGCGAGACTTGCGCGACCAGCTTCCAGCCTGTTGTGCCGATCGTCCGGTAGATCGTATACACGCCTTCCCGGCCGTCGTCCGGCGGGAGAATGCCTTCCTCCGAACGGGCGATCTGCCGGACGGCTTCCCCGTCCGCAATCAGGCCGGCCGTCTCCTGCGCATCCTCCGGCGTCCCGGATTGCCCCGGCCCGAAAACCAGCGTTCCGTTCCCGTCCATGACCAGCGGCTGGTAATCGGCGGACAGCTTCAGATCGTTCAGCACTTCCTCGATCACCCGTTTCGGGATATCCAGCACCAGGACACCGAGCACTTCATCAAACGCCCTCGGGTTGCGAAGCACCCGGGCAACCGAAAAAACGTCCTGCTCCCCGATATCGCTGTAGGTCTGCCGGTAAACGCCGGTCCAGACCATGCCTCCTCCCGCGTCCATGACTTCCCGATGCCAGGGATACGCTTGCAGCAGCTCCATGTTGAACAAATTGACGCCTTCGCCCGCATACAGCCTCGAGGAGTCGACAAAGAGCCGCATCCGGAGCACATCCGCGTTCTCCTGCGCCAGCGCGGCAAGATTCCGCAGCTCTTTCAGTTGGTCCAGCTGCCTGATCGTCCCGTCCTCCGGAGCCAGGTTGTCGTACAGAAGATCGTTCATAAAAATGGAGTTCGACGTATCGCTGATATGCTCCAGCTTGTAGGACAGGTTGAGCCCCGCCTGCCGGATGGTCTGCTGCATCGTCCGCGTCACCTCCTCCTCCAGTACGCTGGAGGTACGCTGGTAGTAGGAAACCAGCAGCACCGATACCGGAAGCAGAATGATCACCACGTACGCCAGCAGCCATTTGCGCGCCGCCAGAATCCCCTGCGCCAGACCGCGCAGATACTGCCATTTCGACCGCAAAGAATTGCCCATGTGCCCTCCTCTTTTCGCTTGCAAAACCGGCGGCACAGACTACAGGATTTGCTCCCGGTAGGCGCTGGGCGTGGAGCCGGTCGCTTTTTTGAACAGCTTGCTGAAATGGCTGGGATCGGAATACCCGACGGCGCGGCATATCTCGTAAAATTTGTTGGCCGGATCGCGCAGCAGCTCCTTGGCTTTGTTAATCCGCACCTTGGTCAAATACTCAAACAGCGTCTCGCCCGTTTCCTGCTTGTAGAGCAGGCTCGCGTAGGTCGGGCTCAAATAAACGCCCTCCGCGATATCGGCCACGGTCAGGTTTTCCTCGTACCGCTCTTCGATCAGCTCGCGGATGCGCTGGATAAGGTTTCCTGCCCGGCCGCTGCGTTTTTCCTCCACGCAGGCGCAAACCCCTTCCAGGTAGGCCGTTAAATACGCCTTCAGATCGGGGAGCGTTTCCAGCCGCAAAACCCGGTCCCACGCCTCCGCCTCGCCGGCTTCCCGCTCCTCCGTAAGCAAATTCAGCTCCAGAAGAACGCGCCCGGCCAGCAGCACAAGCTGAAGGCTTACGTTCCGGCCGTAACGCAGCCCTTCCCGGCGGTTGGCCGCAAGCTGAACGTAAACCTCCGCAAGCTCCGGCTGCAGCCGCTCCCGGTCCCCGGCTTTCAGCGCGGCAAGCATCCGTTCCGCCGCTTCCGGCTCAAACCGGTACCGGCCGCTCTCTCCGGTCTCCAGGCCGTCGATGGTAAGAATCCGGTTCTTGCCCAGGTACCACTTCTGCTCGGCGGCTTCCCGCGCCCGCCGGTAGGAGTCCGGAAGCTCCGCCAAGCCGCGGGCGACGCCGCCGATGCCGATCGTCACGCTGAGCTTCAGCCACCGGCTCAGATTGTCCTTGATCTGCTCCGCCAAAGCGAGCAGCAGCGCTTCCGCCTCCTGCTCTCCTTCCCCGTCCTCGCGCTCCCCCGCGCCGCTGGTTTCGCCGCTGGAGGGGGCGGCATCCGCCTCTTCGATCAGTGGCCTTCCGCCGCCAAACCGCACCAGGCCGATAAATTCCGCCTCCCGGTTTTCAAACGCGATTCCCTCCGCCCGGTCCTTCAGCAGCTCCTGGATAATATTAAGCGCCGCGTAGGATAGGAGCTGCTTGTCGCGCTCCGAGCGTTCCCCAAGAATGGCCGCGGCATCGTCAATTGTAATCAACAGCAGCGTGTAAGCGCTTTCCGCTTGCAGCGGAAGCTCCAGGAACCGCAGCTTTTCCCGGATGTTTTCCGGCTTTTCGCGCGTCTGCAGGAGGGAAAGGAGAAATTTCTCGCGCAGCAGCGGCATGCTTTCCGTCAGCTTGCTTTCCATTTCCCGAATCCGCCGGGCCTCCTTCCGGTCTTCATCCAGCGCCGCCGTCACGCGGCCGATGACGCTGCCCAGCTCTTTTCGGACGATCGGCTTGAAGATGTAATCCGCCGCATGCACCTGAAGCGCCGACCGCAAGTAGTCCTTGTTGTCGTGCCCGCTGATGAAAACGATTTTGGTTCCGGGCCAGCGCTTCTGGATTTCCCGCGCCATTTCGATGCCGTCCATAGCGGGCATTTTGACATCCGTCAGCACGATATCCGGCTGCACCTCCCCGATCAGCGCCAGCCCGGTATCCCCGTCGTCGGCCGTTCCGGCCAGCTCCACGCCGCAAGCCGCCCAATCAAAATAGGTTTGCAGCCCGTGCAGCACGGAGGGCTCATCATCCACCAGAACCAGCTTATACATGTCCATCCCCCGTTTCCCATGTCTGTATGTTTGTTGTAAGGGATTCGCTGCGCCAGGTCAATGTCTTTTTTCAAAAAACCGGCACGATTCGCTGCCAATCGACAAAAATCCCCCGCCGAAACGCGTGATTTTCCGATACCGTCCACCGGATAAGGCTGAGGGCGAACCGCGAATAAACACGCCGGTTCCGGACCGCCCGTTCGCAGAAAAGGGAAAAACCCCGCAGCTTGAAGCTGAGGGGGGTGGTTGTTGTGGGTTTGCTGCAGCTTGCTGCGCGGGTTGCCGCGGGTTGCCGCGCGTTGCCGCGCGTTGCCGCGCGTTGCCGCGGGTTGCCGCGGGTTGCCGCGCGTTGCCGCGCGTTGCCGTGGGTTGCCGCGCGTTGCCGCGCGTTGCCGCG